>NZ_JBEPWD010000005.1:0-56213 GCF_041642575.1 Salegentibacter sp.
GCTGACTTGTGATTTGCCATTATATTCTTCTTTAATTAATCTTTTCTTGTAGTCCGTAGGGGAATCGAACCCCTGTTACCAGGATGAAAACCTGGCGTCCTAACCCCTAGACGAACGGACCATTAATTTTCAATAAAAACACCTTTTCAGGTAACTTTGAAACAGCGCTCTGTTTCTTTTGTAGTCCGTAGGGGAATCGAACCCCTGTTACCAGGATGAAAACCTGGCGTCCTAACCCCTAGACGAACGGACCATTTTTTCTTCAAATGCGGATGCAAAAATACAACTATTTTTCAATGCCGCAAATCTATGCTGAAAAAAATTAAAAATTAATACGCCTTAGCAAAAAGCACCCTTCCCGCTGAAGGTTCTCCCGTGAGCACACAGGTTCCCGCTTCTTCTTCCCTATCAAACGGAATACACCTAATCGTGGCTTTAGTAAGGTCTTTTATTTTATTTTCAGTTTCTGATGTCCCGTCCCAATGCGCAGAAATAAACCCGCCTTTTTCCTTCAATACTTTTTTAAATTCTTCAAATGAATCTACTTTGGTTATATGGTCCTCTCTATAAGCTTTGGCTTTATTAAAAAGATTATCCTGAATTTCAATCATTAACCCTTTCACTTTTCCAACAACTTCTGTTTGCTGAACAAATTCTTTGGTCAAAGTATCTCTTCTAGCAAGCTCCACAGAACCTTTTTCAAGATCTTTAGGACCAATAGCTAATCTCACCGGTACTCCCTGCATTTCGTACTGAGCAAACTTCCAACCGGGTTTCTGGGTATCTCTATCATCATATTTAACGGAAACTCCTGCAGCTTTCAAATCGCCTGCAAGCTTATTGGCAACTTCAGAAATTTGCGCTAACTGTTCTTCTCCCTTATAAATAGGAACAATTACAACCTGAATAGGCGCAAGATTTGGAGGCAAAACCAGACCGTTATCATCACTATGTGTCATTACTAATGCTCCCATTAACCTTGTTGAAACTCCCCAGGAGGTAGCCCAAACATGTTCCAGTTTGCCTTCTTTAGAAGTAAACTTCACATCAAAAGCTTTAGCGAAATTCTGGCCAAGAAAATGCGAAGTTCCGGCCTGAAGGGCTTTTCCATCCTGCATCATCGCTTCGATACAATATGTCTCTTCGGCTCCGGCAAAACGTTCACTTTCTGTTTTACTCCCTTTAATTACAGGCATGGCCATGAAATTCTCGGCAAATTCAGCATACAGATCATTTATAAGCATTGTCTCATCCAGAGCTTCCTGTTTTGTAGCATGGGCAGTATGCCCTTCCTGCCAAAGGAATTCAGCGGTTCTGAGAAATAATCGGGTTCGCATCTCCCATCGCACGACATTGGCCCACTGATTAATTAACAGAGGTAGATCCCGGTAAGACTGTATCCAGTTTTTATAAGTATTCCAAATGATCGCTTCTGAAGTAGGTCTTACTATAAGTTCCTCCTCCAGTTTCGCTTCAGGGTCTACCATAAGTTTGGAAGTATCATCAGGATTGGTTTTTAATCTGTAATGAGTAACTACAGCGCACTCCTTTGCAAAACCTTCTGCATTCTTTTCTTCAGCTTCAAATAAACTCTTCGGTACAAAAAGAGGAAAATAAGCATTTTCATGCCCTGTTTCCTTGAACATCTTATCCAGCTGGGCCTGCATCTTTTCCCAAATAGCATAGCCGTAAGGTTTAATCACCATGCATCCGCGAACTGCAGAGTTCTCAGCGAGATTAGCCTTCACTACCAGCTCGTTATACCATTTCGAATAATCCTCACTACGTGTAACTAAGTTCTTCCCCATTCCAGTAATTTGGCACAAAACTTGCGCTATATTTAACACTTATTAATAAATAGTTAGTCTGTGTGTAACTAACATTTAGCGCAAAACTAACTATTTTTGTAATGTTCAACAATAAAATCTAAGCTAATGATACGCAATCACTACATTCCAAAAAGAGCGGGCATTTTTTTAGCGCCGTTAATCTTATTGCTATTGTTAGCATCTTGTGGTTCCACACAGTATTCCGGCTATGAAGACGGAATCTATGGCGACAGAAGCCAAACCTATCCTTCTTCTGAAACCGAACAATCTCAATATGCTACTCAAGACAATAACGCAGGAAGCTATTATAAAAATCTATTCGCTGAAAAATCTGCATTCTACGGAGAAATGGCAGATAATATGATCTTTACCGATGTGGAGGACTATTCTTCTGCAGACGAGTATGAAGACGAATTATACGAGCAAGACGCCATGGAATACTCCGGCGGATATGCTCCCTGGGGGAACGACCCCGATCAATATACCATTAACATCTATAATAATGGAATGTATGGTGGTTTCTACAACCCTTATCGTTGGGGCTGGGCCGCATCGTACTATCATCGCTGGTATGATCCATTTTTTATAGATCCTTTCTGGGGACCTGGATATTATGGTCCACACTGGGGCTCTCGTTTTGGCTACAGCCCATGGGGCAGCCGAATTGGTTGGGGCTTTGGGTTTGGATCCTACTGGGGTAGTTGGTATGGTATGGGTGGATATTATGGCAACCCATATAATGCATGGACTTATGGTCACCGGTATAACACACGCTACGACGATGTTGCATACAACACAGGAAGAAGAAATTCTTATAGCGACTACACTTCAACCCGAAGAAACGCTTCAGTAGATGCCAGAAGCTCTTATTCCAGAAGTATTAGAAGTATTAGAAATAATGATGTCTCAACCCGCAGACAAGCTACTACCCGAAATGCAAATTCAAGGATTTATAGTAGATCGACCAGAAATTCTGAACCAACCCGTGTTAACACCAATATTTATAACAGGCGCTCAGATTCAAGACCTACTTATAACAGAAGTCGAACTACCAGAAGCAACAATACATACAACAGGTCTTCTAATACTTCCACGCGAAGTAGTGGCGCAGTTAGAAGCTCTTCTTCTTCAACACGAAGCTCCGGAACAACAAGAAGTTCAGGAAGCTCTCGTAGAAGCGGTGGTGGTAGAGGATAATTTTCAGAATTTGAAATAAATCACAACCTTACAGGACCCGTCTTGTAAGGTTTTTTTAAGAAATCATAAGACTAAAAAATATTAGTATGAAAAAGTTAGCCATAGTTTTGATCGCTTTATTAAGTGTTTCTTATGCTCAGGCCCAGAATATAACCGATGCCTATAGATATTCTTCCGAAGATCTTACCGGTACAGCTCGGTTTCGTGCAATGAGTGGTGCTTTTGGAGCGCTTGGAGGCGACATGTCGGCAATTTCAGTCAACCCTGCCGGATCTGCGGTTTTTCTGAACAGTTTTGGGACTGTTACTCTGGATTTCGAAAGTCGCAATAATGATGTGAATTACTTTAATAGCTATACCTCCAATGAAGAATCTGATGTTTACTTCAACCAGGCAGGTGGGGTTTTGGTTTTCGACACTGAAAATAACAGCTCCTGGAGGAAATTCAGTCTTGGAATGAATTACTCAAAGACAAGGAATTTTGATGATAGTTTTATTGCTGCCGGAACCGGAAATAATTCGATAGACCAATACTTTTTAGGTTATGCCGATGGAATCCCGCTGGATCTTCTGCAAACTATGGATGGTGAAACAGTTTCTGAACTTTACACCTATTTAGGCGAAAACGAAGGTTTTGGTGCTCAGCAGGCTATGCTTGGATATCAAGGTTATGTAATTGACCACGACATAGACGATCCTGAAAATACAACCTACAACTCCTTTATCGCCCCAGGAAATTTTAACCAGGAATTTGCGTCTTATGCAACCGGTTTAAACGGGAAATTCACCTTTAACTTCGGTACTCAGTATGAAGATTTTCTTTACCTGGGAGCTAACCTGAACACGCATTTTATAAATTACGATCGCTCTACCCGTTACCTTGAAACCAACAACAATAGTGGCAGTGCGACTAATGAAGTTCGTTTTAATAATAATCTAAGTACCAACGGAAACGGATTCTCATTTCAGCTTGGTGCTATCGGTAAGGCAAATGAAAATGTAAGGATAGGTGCTTCCTATGAATCGCCCACCTGGCTTTCTATTGAAGAACAGACCACTCAGTATCTTGAAACCAACAATAATCAGAACGAACGCGTAACTGTAAATCCAAATGTTTTAAACGTTTATCCTGATTATACTTTGAAGACCCCTTCAAAACTGAATGGTAGTATTGCTGTCCTGTTTGGTGGACAAGGCTTGATTAGTTTTGATTATTCCTATAAAGATTATTCAAATATTGAATTCAGACCAAAGAACGATCCTGATTTCACTTTTCAGAATGAGCAGATTGCGAATAATCTTAAGGCCGCCTCCACTTTTAGATTTGGAGGAGAATACAGAATTCAAAACTGGAGCCTTCGCGGGGGTTACCGCTTCGAGGAAAGCCCATATCAGGACGAAATTACGGTAGGAGATCTTACCGGTTATTCCGCTGGACTTGGCTATAATTTTGGAAGTATTAAATTAGATCTGGCTTATACCAATGCTCAGAGAGATGAAAACCCTCAAATGTTTGATGTTGGTTTAACAGACACTTACAGAGTTAACCGGGACCTTTCAAGTGTGGTTTTGTCCCTCAGTTTCGGACTTTAATAAGAAATAAAAAAATTGATTTTAAAAGCGTCTTCGGGGCGCTTTTATCTTTTTAGGGTGAAATGAGACTTAAAAATATTGGTTTCACCGGTATTTCGATCGAGATATTCCAGGCTAAACCAATAATCATCAGCAGGCAAATTCCTCCCTCTATAGGTACCGTCCCACCCGGCCCCATTTGGGCTTAATTGTTTAAGCAGTTTTCCATAGCGGTCATAGATAAAAAGTTTCAGAACTTCTATATCCTCATCGCCTTCAATTTTCCAGGAATCATTATATCCATCGGAATTTGGAGTGAAAAACCGTGGATAACCAACCAGGTCAAAATCTTCTGACGTAGTAGCTCCGCAACCATTTATTTCTCTGGCGGTAATATTGTGATTCCCGGGCAGAACATTTCTAAAAACATTGCTATCCTGCCAGGGTCCGTCATCTAATTGAAACTCATAAACGGCATTTTCCGAAAAACCTGGGATGGCTTCCGCCGTTACTGTAAAACCTTCTTCGAAATCATTACCCGTAACTTCAATATCAACTTTTTCAGGAGCAGAAAAAACCAATAATTCCGATTCAAAACTTTGGGTACAATTTCCTCTTATATCTGTGATTTCCAGCCTGAGTTCATCAGCATCCGGAATCTCATCCAACATGAGAACAGCCTGTGCAGAAACCTGTTCTTCTCCTAAAAACCATTCGTATTCATAATTCTGACCAAGATCTTCACCAAGTTGAATATCCTCGATAAGGTTGCCCTGAAGGTCAGCACATAAAATTATAGTTTCGGATAAAATATCTTCCGGAATAATATCCACTTCAATACTCACCTTCACAGGTTTGGAATAACACCCACTTTCAGAACTAATCAACGCAAGGATCTCCTGGGTTTCGACTTTAGGATAACCCCCAGGATCGCTAATCGGGTTATCTTCTTCAAGCTGTTCTTCAGATTCAAAATAAATTACTTCCAGCTCCTCAGAAGATGGATTACCGGCGGTAATTTCAGCATTTAATTCAGTAAGGTCTATAGTTTCCTGGCTACCATCACAGATATACAATTCTTCTGGCTCCTTCGCTATAGGTTCAGGATTAAAACCAACAAATACATAATCCTCTATCACTTCGGAAAATCTGTTGGAAACTATGAGTTTGTAAGTTCCTTCTTCCTCTACTTCCAAATAAGCATCGGTTTCCCCTTCAATTTCCTCAAATATTCCATTTTCTTCAACATACCAGGTATATTCATCGGCGAACAAAACGGTACCATCCACAATCACCGAATCACCTTCACAACCATAGATCTCATCTTCCAGGCCACCCTGAAAACAATCAGTGGAGCCTGCCCCGGGTTCCCCGGCGTTTACTTGTTCAAGTTTAATAAAACCTTGCATATTGCTATGGTTTGTTATCAAAACCACATAAATTTCCCCGGCTTGTGTTTCCCCAAGATCCATTCTTTCTACACTGTCAGGTTCGTAGGAACTACCTACTAAATTCTCCTCACTCAACAAATCATAATCGCAAATATCGTCCGCCGGTAAAAATGGCCCCCAGACTGCATAATCAACATCAAGGATTCCACCAGTCCCATCAGCATTTTCAGTTTGAGAAATCAAGAAATCTAACTCACCACTTTCCTGAACCTGAAGAAAATACCAGCTTGGATTTCGCTGGGTGGTGAGATCACCATAAAATGGACCTGTTTCGGCTTCTCTTGGTTGTCCATTTTCATTATATGTATTGGCAAAAACATATTCCTCGCCTCCGGCACAAAAAGGCTCAATATTTGCACAAACCTCGCCCTGAGCCCAAAATGAAGGTAGGCTTAAGAAAAGAAAGATTAACAGAGAAAAAACTGGTTTCATAGCTGCAATAGCAAGATATATAATTTTAGATAATAAGCCCGTATCTTCAGTTTTTAAGAAGAAGTAAAAAACCCATTAAAATTGTATCTTTGCAAGCTGAAACCACCAGTTTCGACTATTATTGTAAAAACGGTATGAAAATAGACAAAATTTTGACTGAAATTGATGAAATGGGGGATGCCCACGCAGGTAGCAGTGCAGAAACTCCGATACGTGAAGATGCTTTTGATCTCAGTAACATTGAGAAAGTTGCCTTAATCAAAGATGATGTAAAAAAGATGATGGAAACCCTGGGATTGGACCTCACCGATGACAGTCTTAAAGGAACTCCACAACGGGTTGCAAAGATGTTCGTGAATGAGATATTTTCCGGACTTGACCCTGCAAACAAGCCTAAAGCTTCCACATTTGAAAATAAGTACAAATATGGAGAGATGTTGGTAGAAAAGAATATTACAGTTTATTCTACCTGCGAACATCACTTACTTCCTATTGTGGGAAAAGCCCACGTAGCTTATATTTCAAAAGGACGAGTTATAGGACTTTCCAAAATGAACCGGATCGTTGATTATTTTGCCAAGCGACCACAGGTTCAGGAACGAATGACAATGCAGATTGTTCAGGAACTGCAAAGAGCTTTAGGCACACCGGATGTTGCCTGTGTTATTGATGCGAAACATCTTTGTGTTAACAGCCGCGGAATAAGAGATATTGAAAGTAGTACCGTAACCAGTGAATTCGGTGGAGCGTTTAAGAACTTAGAGGTGAAACGCGAATTTTTGGACTACATCAAACTAGACACTTCCTTTTCATAATTATTACCATTTAATAACTAGCTACCTATGGCGCTTTTTGATGAACAAAGCTTAAAACTATATAATTCAATGAGTGGGGAGAAAGAAACTTTCACCCCCATAAATGCGGGAAATGTAGGCATGTATGTGTGCGGTCCCACCGTTTATAGCAATGTTCATTTAGGCAATTGCCGCACTTTCATTTCCTTCGACCTTATTTTCAGATATTTGAAGCATTTGGGCTATAAGGTAAGGTATGTTAGAAATATCACTGATGCCGGTCACCTTGAGAATGATGCTGACAGCGGGGAAGATCGTATCGCTAAAAAAGCACGCCTGGAACAAATTGAACCTATGGAAGTAGTACAACGCTATACCATAGATTTTCACAATATCCTGCAGAAATTCAACAACCTGCCGCCAAGTATTGAACCTACTGCGACTGGCCATATCGTTGAACAAATTGAAATTATAAAAGAGATCCTAAAAAAAGGATTTGCATACGAAGCGAACGGCTCGGTTTATTTTGATGTGATGAAATACAATGAAAGTCATCACTACGGAAAACTAAGCGGGCGCTCCCTGGAAGATATGATCGCAAATACCCGCGAACTTGCCGCCCAAAGCGATAAGAAGAATCCCCAGGATTTCGCATTATGGAAAAAGGCAGAACCACAACACATTATGCGTTGGCCATCTCCTTGGAGTGATGGGTTCCCTGGCTGGCACCTGGAATGTACAGCTATGAGCACCAAATATCTCGGGGAAGAATTTGATATTCACGGGGGCGGGATGGACCTGAAATTTCCCCATCACGAGTGTGAAATTGCGCAAGGTGAAGCTTCAACCGGAAAAAACCCGGTGCATTATTGGATGCATGCAAATATGCTCACTCTTAACGGTAAAAAAATGGCCAAAAGCACCGGAAATAATATTCTCCCTGAGGAGATTTTTTCCGGAAATAACGATATCCTCGATAAACCATTTTCTCCCAATGTAACAAGGTTCTTCATCCTTCAGGCACATTATAGAAGTGTGCTTGATTTCTCCAATGAAGCGCTTTCGGCAAGTGAAAAAGGCTTCAACCGTCTTATGGACGCTTACCACCAAATCCAGAAATTACCGGTTGGTAAGTCCTCAACTATTTCTATTAAGGAATGGAAACAATCCTGCTATGATGCAATGAATGACGACTTTAACAGTCCGATTCTTATCGCAAAACTTTTTGATGCTGCGAAATTCATCAACACGGTTAAAGAAGGCAAAGCAGAGATCACTTCCGAAGACAGGGAAATCCTTCACGAAACCATGAAGAACTTCATGTTTGATGTGTTAGGCCTTCTTGAAAAGGCTTCAGAAAATGAGGAAAGCACGCAAAAACAACTTTCAGAAACCATAGAACTTCTGATTAAGCTTCGGGCTGAGGCCAGAGTAAATAAGGATTTTGCTTTGAGTGACCAGATAAGAGATCAATTACAGGCTATAGGCATCCAGCTTAAAGACGGAAAAGAAGGTACAACCTTCAGTATCGAATAGTAAATGCTTAAAAAGATACTCGCATATCCATTTATCCTGTTGGTGAAATTTTATCGGAATTTCATCTCTCCACTTACTCCTGCAACATGCCGCTATAGCCCTACCTGCTCTCAATATTCTCTTACCGCTTTAGAGAGATTCGGGTTATTTAAAGGTGGCTGGCTTAGTATAAAAAGGATTGTTAGCTGCAATCCCTGGGGCGGAAAAGGCTACGACCCGGTTCCGCCAAAAAAGCATACCTAGCAACTTGCAGAAACCTGCAAATATGTATCTTTACTGAACTAACATAAAATTCGCTTCATGTTTTTAAATGCAATTACCTGGAATCCGGCTGAAGGTTTGGATCTGGGATTCTTCACGCTTCATTATTACAGCTTAATGTTCCTTATCGCCTTTGGCCTGGGATGGTATATAATGAAAAGTATCTATACCCGGGAAGGTATTGCTATTGAGAAACTGGATTCCTTATTTATTTACACTGTGATTGCTACCCTAATTGGAGCCAGGTTGGGTCATGTGATCTTCTACGACTGGGATTACTTTCAGGATCATTTACTGGAGATATTCTTACCCGTAAGATTTGAGCCTGAATTTGAATTCACAGGTTTCAGAGGTCTTGCCAGTCATGGCGCAGCTATAGGAATTATCATTGCAATGTATTTATACCGAAAGAAGGTTCTGGACAAACCAGTTCTCTGGATTCTGGACCGTATTGTAATTCCGGTGGCCAGTGGTGGTATTTTTATAAGAATAGGGAATTTCATCAATTCTGAAATAATTGGAAAGCCTACAAACTCAGATTACGGAATTATTTTCGCCAAACTAGGGGAAGACTTTCCAAGGCATCCTGCCCAACTTTACGAATCGGTGTGTTATTTACTTATCTTTATTCTGCTATGGTATTTATACTGGAAAACCGAGAAACGTTTTAAAATGGGATACATCTTTGGTCTATTCCTCGTACTTCTTTGGACGGTAAGGTTCTTTGTAGAATTCGTTAAAGAAGCTCAGGTAGAAGAACGTGCCACCTGGTTATTAAATACAGGCCAGTGGTTGAGTATTCCATTTATAATTGCAGGTTTTTATTTCATGTATCGTCCAACTAAAAATCGAAGCCTATGATTCGCAGAAACCTCTTTTTAAGTCTGGGTTTGGCTTCAGTAGTTCTTTTTTCCTCTTGTAAAGAAGATACTAAGCCCGAAGAAGAAATAATTGAAGAAAGCATTGAATTCACCAAAGAAGGAGAGTTAAGCCTTATCAAACCTGAAGGTGATACCATTAGAAAAATAGATATTGAAATTGCCGATAGTCAATACGAACACGAAACAGGTTTAATGTACCGGGACAGCATGGAAGATTCACAGGGGATGCTGTTTATCTACGATGAAGCGGCACCACGTGCGTTCTATATGAAGAATACCTATATACCTTTGGATATCATTTACTATGCTTCAGACAGCACAGCAGTAAGCTACTATGAGAATGCTGAGCCTATGGATGAAACCTCATTACCTTCAGATGAACCCGCAAAGTTTGTATTGGAATTAAATGCAGGCCTCATCGAAGAATGGAATATTGAAGTTGGAGATAAGATCTACTTTGAAAGAATAGATTAAATCAGAACATATTGTAAGAAATTAATAGCCTTCCTCCCAGGAGGGCTTTTTTATTTGTATTCATGGTAACTCCGCGTCGCCTAAAGCTATTTGCTCCCTAATTATAGTTGATATCTCAACGGCACCGGAAAGTAATTCGGCAATTTATTTCAAAGCACTACAAAGGAAGCATAGTAGAATGCAAGCCATCATCCTTCTTATTTTTGAGCATAAAAAAACCTTCCCATTAAAGAGAAGGTCTTTTTCAGTATTGTTATTTAAGAGAAGCTTAAACCGTGGTTTCAGCTTCTTCTTCAAGTTTCTTTTTCCTCTGAATTTTCACTTTATCGGTAACGCTGTCAAACATAACCGGGGTAGCGATAAACAAAGATGAGTAAGTACCCACAATTACACCTATAATTAAGGCGAACATAAAGCCTCTAATGCCTTCCCCTCCAAATATGAAGATAGCCAGCAATACAATTAAGGTAGTGAGCGAGGTGTTCAGTGTACGGCTTATCGTACTATCCAAAGCCCTGTTAATAGTTCTGTCAAGGTTCCAGGAGGTATGCTCATTAACAAACTCCCTGATCCTGTCAAATACTACCACGGTATCGTTAAGCGAGTAACCTATCACGGTTAATATCGCAGCGATAAATGCCTGGTTGATTTCCATACTAAAAGGCATCACCTTGTAAAGCAGAGAGAAAACACCCAATACAATAATTACATCGTGAGCCACAGCTGCAACCGATCCAATACTGAATTGCCATTTTCTAAACCTCAATAAGATATAAAGGAAAATAACCACCAGGGATCCTAAAATAGCCCAGAAAGAGTCATTCTTAATATCATCGGCGATGGTAGGCCCAACCTTCATAGATTGCATAATTCCAAGTTCACGATCACTTCCTCCTGCTGAAAATTGCTCATAAGAGAGATCTGATGGCAGGTAATCCTGAAGGGCATCATACATGCTTCTGGAGATTTCTTCATCTACTTCAGATCCATCGTCATCAACACGATAGTTGGTTGTGATTTTAAGCTGATTGTTTGGTCCAAAAGTTTTAGCCTCTGCACTTCCAAAAACAGCTATCAGGTCATCCTGAACATCGGTAGGAGAAATATCCTTGTCAAAACGCACCGTGTAAGTTCTACCACCCACAAAGTCAACTCCAAGGTTTAATCCCTGAACAAGTAGTGAACCTAAACTTATAATGATCATTATACCCGAGATCACGTATGCAAGTTTTCTCTTTCCTAACCAATCTACCTTCACATTTCTGAAAAGATTCTTTGTCGCTGCAGTAGAGAAAGGAAGTTCTTTTCCGCTTTTTGCATAACCGTCTATAAACAGACGGGTAATGAATATTGCAGTAAATAAAGAGGTTGCAATACCTATTAATAAGGTAGTAGCAAATCCTTTAATAGGTCCGGTTCCAAGAATCAAAAGAATGAAAGCTGTAAGACCGGTGGTTATATTCGCATCGAGAATAGACGAAAGTGCATTATTGAAACCATCTTTAATGGCATCCTTCTGCATTTTCCCTTTTGCAAGCTCTTCTCTAATCCTTTCAAAAATAAGTACGTTCGCATCCACCGAAATACCAATGGTCAAAACAATACCGGCAATACCAGGCAAGGTAAGGACGGCACCAAGTCCGGCTAAAATTCCGAAGATGAAGAGAATGTTAACTGCAAGGGCTATATCGGCATAAATACCGGCTTTTCCGTAGTAGAAGATCATCCAAAGAAGTACAAAGATAAGCGCTATGGCAAAAGACATAATTCCGCTATCTATAGCTTCCTGACCTAAACTTGGCCCTACGATCTCACTTTGAATAATATCTGCTGAAGCAGGAAGTTTACCTGCTCTAAGAACGTTAGCTAAATCCTGTCCTTCAGTTATTGAGAAATCTCCGGTGATCTCACTTCTACCTCCTGAGATAGGCCCGCTGGAAACTCCGGGAGCAGAATACACTATATTATCCAGTACAATTGCGATCTGGCTCTGGTTATTGGAAGCAAAACCGGTCATTTCTTCCCAGGCTTTAGCTCCTGTACCATCCATTTGCATTGAAACTGCTATTCTTCCAACCTGATCGTAGGTTTGCTGAGCATCGGTAATCACATCTCCGCTTAGAGGGGGAGTCATACTCCTGTTTCCTTTTAAAGCGTATAGACCTACAAGATCTGCATCACCTTCCGGAATTCCCCATACAAATTTAGCATAACGTTGTTCTGCAGGTAAAAGAGATCTTACCTGAGATCTATTAAGATATTCCATAGCTTTAGCTGTATCTCTGGTAGAGAAATAAGCTAAAACAGGGCCTCCCTGAGAGCCTGGTGATTTTATTAGATCGAATAATGGATTATTGCCAGTAGCAACATCTGACGTATCATCTTCGGCTTCAGCAAGTAGTTCATCAAGATCACTGTCTTCTGTGTCAGTGGTATCGGTTTCTGCCTGAGCTTCCTCTTTATCTCCAACTAATTCGATTAAACGATTATTTGCTTCTGCAAGAAAGTTTCCGAATTCATTGCTTTTATATACATGCCAAAACTCTAATTGAGCAGTACTTTGAAGCAGGTTTTGAACCCTGCCTATATCTTTAGCCCCAGGAAGTTCAACAAGAATTCTCCCTGAATTTCCTAAACGCTGAATATTTGGTTGTGTTACTCCAAATTTATCGATACGCTTACGAAGTACTTCAAAGGCTGAAGTAATAGACTCGTCGACTTTTCTTCTTATAACGCTTTCAACTTCATCATTAGACATTTCAGAATTAATCTCCTCACTAAGAGATTTATTAAAGAAAACATCGGGAGAAGCTAGCCTGGCGTCCGGAATATCGTTGTAAGCATCAAAGAACAAATCTATATAATCGTCCTGACTATCGTCCTGAGCTTCATCGGCTTCATCCAAAGCACGGTTGAAGGCTGGATCATTTGTATCGTTAGCAAGACCATGAAGAATGTCCCTCACCGAAATCTGAAGAATTACGTTAATCCCTCCTTTAAGGTCTAAACCTTTATTAAGCTCTTTATCCTTGGCGTCATCATAGGTGATTCCGGCAATAATATCGTTTCCTCCTATAGAGTCCAGATAACGTTTCTCTTCAGCATCTCTTAAAACTGAATAATTATCTACATCTTCACCAATTTTTTGAATGGCAAATTCTTCAGCTTCATTTTCAACTTTATTTGTGATAAACGTAAATGAAAGCTGGTAAATACATACCAGTCCAAATAAAATTGCAAAAACCTTAATCAGTCCTTTGTTCTGCATTATTCCTTAAATTATAATTAAATAGGTCGATTTTAAAAACGGACAAATATAGGGTTTCAAAAATCAAATCCCAATATTTTTTTTTGGAATAATTTAACTTTTAAAGCTAAAAAAGGCCGCAGTTTCCGCGACCTTTTTTAAGAAAATATTTGAACTTTTCGGTTATTACACCTCAAGCAGTGAATTTGTTTTTTTCACACCTTCGGCGCTTTCTTTCATTTTAGCACTTTCGGCATCGCTAAGCTCAAGTTCAACAATCTTTTCAAGACCCTCTTTACCTAAGATTGCCGGCACACCAATACAAATATCATTGAGTCCATATTCACCTTCCAGCAATGCTGAACAAGGGAACATTTTTTTCTGATCACAGGCAATGGCCTGAACCAGAGCAGAAACCGCAGCTCCGGGCGCATACCATGCAGAAGTACCTAATAACTTGGTAAGGGTTGCCCCTCCAACTTTAGTATCTTCTGAAACCTGGTTCAAACGATCTTCAGATATAAATGCTGTTACCGGAACAGAATTTCTTGTTGCGAGCCTGGTAAGCGGCACCATTCCGGTGTCACTATGACCACCAATCACCATTCCGTCAATATCAGATGGTGGGCATTCTAAAGCTTCGCTTAAACGGTATTTGAAACGGGCGCTGTCTAGAGCTCCACCCATTCCAATGATCTTATTTTTTGGAAGATTTGTGGTTTTGTGTACCAGATAAGTCATGGTATCCATAGGATTACTCACCACAATTAAAATAACATCAGGAGAATGCTTAATTAGGTTTGCAGATACATCTTTTACAATGCCAGCATTAATTCCTATTAATTCTTCTCTGGTCATTCCCGGTTTACGCGGAATACCACTGGTAATTACAGCAACATCACTGTTAGCGGTTTTTGCGTAACCTCCGGTAGTCCCGGTGATTTTGGTGTCAAACCCATTTAGGGTTGCAGTTTGCATAAGGTCCATTGCTTTACCTTCAGCAAAACCTTCTTTAATATCGAGTAGCACCACTTCAGAGGCGAAGTCTTTAATGGCAACATATTCGGCACAACTGGCACCTACCGCACCAGCTCCAACTATAGTAACTTTCATGTTATTTATGATTTAAATCGATTAATATTAGTTTATAGCGAAAATACGAAATAAGGACATGCTTTACTAATAGAAAGAAGTAAAAGCCAAGGCCTTAAATCCTGAAATGCAGCCCCAGATTCATATTAAAAAAACTTCCTGCGGTTACCATTGTACTCACCTTAAATTTATTGAAATATAAATTAAAACCTATGTCTCCTTTAAACTGAAGTTCATTTTCTCCCAGGGTTTCCAGGGCAGTATTTATATCACCTAAAAAAGGTCCGCTTCCATCCATGGCATAAGCAAAATTAGAATTTGTTGCTCCCAAAGCTCCAAATATCTCGAAATTCTCATAACGCTTTGAGGCCAAGGCTTCAAAAAGCCAAAGATCACCGTTCACATCAATTAAGTCTAGAACTGCGACTTGAGGGATGTTCACTGGATCAAAAGCATATTTCACATCAAACTTGCTGTAAGTAATAAGTGCAGAAATCTGTAGATCTTCAGGTTCATTAAACATAAAATACTGGCTGAAATTATGTTTTATCCCTGCCCCATAAGTACTGAAATTCACATCATCTATAGTCATTTCAGGAAGAGCCCGAACAGTAAATTCAGATTCGAAAGGCAAACCCATTGTTACCTGTACAAATGGATGTGGAACAAGTCCTTTATCCACTCCTTCCAAAGCCTGAAACTCGAAAGAATTTCCCATTACACTTCCTTCATAATAAACATCGGTAGTTCCTCCAAAGGCCGTTGGAACTTTGGCATTAGACGCTCCTTTAATATTAAGTAAACTAAGTTCATTATTACCCGTAGTACTTGTCTTTTTACTACTTGGAACAATGAGACCATTCCCATGGATGGAAACTTCAAACTTCCAGGGAGCGAGGCTTTGTGCTGAAGTAAACCATCCCGCACTGGCCTGGTAAGCAGCTCCCGATGCAGCCGGACTGGCAAATTCATCGGCAATATGAAGCAAATCGCCTACTACGGCATCTACATCATTTTGGGCGGTTATAAGATTTGAAGAAAGAAATAAAAGTAGGGTGCAAACAGTTCTGGTTAGAATTTTCACAAGATTGAGGTTTAGTTAATGGAGTAAAAATAGCAAAAATACTTTTGCAGCATATTTAATAATCATCGAAAAAGACTAATTCAAAAAAAATCTTAAAACAAAAAAAACCCGTGACAGGCACGGGTTTTTGTTTTTAGCAAGCGCTAATTATGCATCAATATTTGCATATTTTGCGTTCTTCTCAATAAATTCACGTCTCGGCGGAACTTCATCACCCATAAGCATAGAGAAAATCCTATCTGCCTCACTACTGTTATCAATATTAACCTGACGAAGTTTACGCTTTTCAGGATCCATAGTAGTATCCCAAAGTTGTTCTGCATTCATCTCACCAAGACCTTTATATCGCTGAATTTGCACTCCGCCACTATAGCTTTCGGCAATTTCGTCGCGCTCTTCCTCACTCCAGGCGTAACGCTTCTTGCCTCCTTTTTTCACAAGGTATAAAGGTGGTGTTGCAATGTAAATATTACCTCCTTCTATAAGTTCCTTCATATATCTAAAGAAGAAAGTTAGAATCAAAGTTTCAATGTGGCTACCATCTACATCCGCATCACACATAATCACAACTTTATGATATCTTAATTTATCGGTGTTTAGGGCTTTACTGTCTTCTTCGGTACCTATTGTTACACCAAGTGCAGTATAGATATTCTTGATCTCTTCGTTTTCAAATACCCGATGAGTCATGGCTTTTTCAACATTAAGAATTTTACCTCTTAACGGAAGAATAGCCTGGAATTTACGGTCTCTTCCCTGCTTGGCAGTTCCACCTGCCGAATCTCCCTCAACCAGGAATACCTCACTTTTAGAAGGATCCTGCTCTGAGCAGTCTGATAATTTCCCTGGCAAACCACCAATGCTCATTGCGGTTTTACGCTGTACCATATCACGGGCTTTCTTAGCCGCGTTTCTGGCTTGGGCAGCAAGAATCACCTTTTGAACAATGATCTTCGCATCATTAGGATTTTCTTCCAGGTAATTTTCAAGCATTTCTGAAACTGCCTGAGAAACCGCCGATGTTACTTCCCTGTTTCCAAGTTTAGTCTTTGTTTGTCCCTCAAATTGAGGCTCGGCTACCTTTACTGAAATAATAGCGGTTAACCCTTCCCGGAAATCATCTCCGGTTATTTCAAATTTCAGTTTATCCAACATTCCCGAAGCATCGGCATATTTCTTAAGCGTAGTGGTTAAACCACGTCTAAATCCAGATAAATGCGTTCCTCCTTCGTGAGTATTGATATTGTTTACGTAAGAATGTAAATTCTCATTGAACGAGGTGTTATAAACCATCGCCACCTCAACAGGAATATCATTCTTTTCACCTTCAATCGCGATTACATCGCTGATTATAGGTTCACGATTTCCATCGAGGAATTTTATAAATTCTTTTAATCCTTCTTCAGAATAAAATCTCTCAGAGAGATATTCTCCCTCTTTGTTAGTCTCACGCTTATCGGTTAAAGTGATCTGTATTCCTTTATTCAAATAAGCCAGCTCGCGCATTCTACTTGATAAAGTTTCATAACTGTAATCTACACTTTGCTGAAATATTGAAGAATCGGGTTTAAAGGTAATTATCGTCCCGTTCTTATCTGATTCTCCAACAGGTTTTACGGGATATAATGGCTTCCCAAGTTCGTATTCCTGCTCCCAGATTTTGCCGTCACGATAAACCGTGGCTTTTAAAGAAGAAGAAAGTGCATTTACACAACTTACTCCTACTCCGTGCAAACCTCCGGAAACCTTATAAGAATCCTTATCGAATTTTCCTCCGGCTCCAATCTTGGTCATTACCACCTCAAGGGCAGAAACTCCTTCTTTTTTGTGAAGATCAATAGGAATACCCCGGCCGTTATCCTCGGTAGTTACCGAGCCGTCTTCATTAATTGTAACTGTAATGGTGTCACAGTGGCCTGCCATAGCTTCATCTATGGAGTTATCTACCACCTCATATACCAAATGATGCAATCCTCTTACCCCGGTATCACCAATATACATCGAAGGTCGCATGCGCACATGCTCCATTCCTTCAAGCGCCTGGATACTATCAGCCGAATATTGTTTCTTGGGTTCTTCGCTCATATATTCTTTGATTAAATTCGTCTGTTTTTATATAACGAACAAATATAACAAAACCCTTATTTTTTGCTAGCGGAAGCCTGATTTTAAGCCTTTAAGTTATTAACAATTTGTGCAAAAAAAGCCCGTAGAACAGGTAAACTTAAACCTGGCACTACGGGCGTAACAAACCACATGTTTATTTTATGATGCTTTGGCAAATTCTTCCAGTTCTTTTTTCGCTGTAGAAGCCACGTGTGAAGAGTTGGCTCTTCCACTTGGATCCAGATCTTCCTGCCATTTTGGAACCCATCTTTTCACGGTTTTGGCTGCACTCTCCTGCGGAAAATGAGAGGCAAAAATTTCCCTATAGAAATATGCTTCCTTGGTGATGGGAGTATTATGTGGATATTTATGAGCCGCCTGGGCCATTTCCCAGTCACTTACTCGGGCTGAAGCATATGCGATAAGCTCATCTATCCAACTATAGCCAACTCCATCACTAAACTGCTCCTTTTGTCTCCAAAGCACTTCTTCGGGTAAAAAGGGCTCTTCAGGCGTATCGAATGCTTTTCTAACTATATATTTCTCTACTCCATCATAGGTTTTTGGCATTTTATGAATGGCCTGGGTTTCCATGGCAACCTCTAAAAAGGCTTTATCTAAAAATGGAACTCTTGCCTCCAGTCCATGAGCCATAGTCGATTTATCGGCTCTTAAACAATCGGCAGTAGCCAAGCGTTGAACTCTTCTAATTGTTTCCTTCTGAAATTCATCAGCTGAGGGTGCGTTTTTGAAATAAAGATAACCTCCAAAGATCTCATCGGCTCCTTCCCCTGAAAGTACTACTTTCACCCCTTTTTCTTTAATTGCTTTTGATAGGAAATACATTGGGGTGCTGGCTCTAATCGATGTAACATCGTAAGTTTCGAGGTGCCACACCAGTTTTTTTAGGATTTCAATTCCCTCTTCAACGGTAAAGTGTATCTCATGATGTTCGGTACCAAGGAATGCTGCAACTTTCCGGGCGGCTACCAAATCGGGAGCGCTTTCATCTAAACCTATGGAAAAGGAATGCAGTTTTTGACCGCTGTCTTTCATCAACCTTGCTGCTATAGAAGAGGTAAGCGAAGAATCGAGTCCGCCGCTTAACAAAACTCCAAGAGGCACATCAGCCATAAGGCGTTTTCTTGTAGCTTCAATAAGGCTTTCCCTAATTTTTTTCAGATCAAGCTCCTTATCAGCTTTAGTATAGTCATACCAGTCAGGTTTATAATATTCTACAAAACCCGTTTCAGGCGTATAATAATGTCCCGGAGGAAAGGCAGAAAAACTGGTACATTCATCGGCAAGCGCTTTCATTTCACTGGCAAACCAGATCGCACCATCCTCATCGGTGCCGTAGTATAAGGGTTTCACCCCAATTGGATCACGGGCCGCTATAAAATCTTTGCCGTCTACCACAACAAATGCAAACACGCCATCGAGTTTATCTACAAATTCATAACCGTATTTTTCATACATATGAACTATTACTTCAGAATCTCCTGTTGTTCTGAATTGGTGGCCTTTCAGCTCATTATCCCGCAGTGATTGGTGGTTATAGATCTCCCCATTATGGATCATCCAGGCTTTATTAGATCCCTGAATGGGTTGTTGTCCCGTTTGCAAATCCACAATAGAAAGTCTTTCATGACTTAACAAATATCCTTCTTCGGTAATTTGCAGTCCGCTTTCATCAGGTCCGCGATGGGACATCCTTTTAGAAAACTCACTTGCTTTCTCTTTACTTAATCGATCTCCGATTACTGCTAAAATTCCACACATAATAATTACTTTAATATTTCAAGGCAAATATGCGCTGAAGGTTTCATTTTAAAAACAAATAGTTGCAAATCACTACTAATTATAAACTGAAAATGCGTTTTATGTATACAAATAAAAGATTTGTGTCTTAATTTTCTCTCAAAAAGTTTAGATATGTAAATTTGGCAAGATATCTGTCTGATTATTATTGATGATTTTTGCAGATCTCTTCTGTATTTATCACAATAACTCTTATATTTAAAGGAAAAATTAATCAACAACACTATGAAGAAAATTTTAATCGCAGCACTGGGAATTATTTGTTTTATGGGAATTCCCGAGCTTACGGCACAGGAAAGAGACACCACCACATCTCCTAATTTCCCCAAAATGGATGCTAGTCCAATGGATCTTACCGTCTACCGCGATAGCAATGAAGATGTTATCGCCCGGGTACTTTACAGCAGACCCACCAAACGCGATAGAGTTGTTTTTGGTAAATTAGTGCCCTACGGCCAGGTTTGGAGAACCGGAGCTAATGAAGCTACCGAACTCACCCTTTATAAAGACATGAAAGTAGGTGATGCTGTTGTGGAAGCAGGAACTTATACTCTTTTCTCCATTCCGGAGGAAAAAGAATGGACAATTATTCTAAACCAAAGCACCCACACATGGGGCGCTTATGAATATACCGATGAAGAAGATTTGGTGAGAATAACAGTGCCAGTAAGAGAATCTCCAACAAAGATTGAGAATCTATCTATGACCTTTGAAAGAGCCCGTGAAGATGACGGAACTAATCTTTTAATTGGCTGGGACGACAAATATGTGAAAGTTCCCTTTAAGAATGTAGATTAACTCATTTTCCTACCATAACAAAAAACGCCCTCACCGGGCGTTTTTTGTTATGGTATATTAAGGTATTTATGAGTTTGGAGTGATACTTTCCACTTCGGATTTTTCATCACATAATCCACGATTAGCGGCATCATTTTATCCCTTTTACTCCATTCCGGTTGAAGATAAAGAATACATTCATCACTTACCTTTGCGGCCTGTTCTTCAGCAAACTCAAAGTCGTGCTTGTTAAAAACGATCATCTTAAGTTCATTAGCCAAAGGATATATTTCTTCAGTCGGAAGCTTTTTCTTTTTTGGCGAAAGACAGATCCAGTCCCACTGGCCGGTTAATTTGTATGCTCCCGAGGTTTCAATGTGTATTTTGCTGCCTTTATTTTTTAAACCCTGAGTGAGTTGGGTCATATCCCAGGTTAATGGTTCGCCACCTGTCACCACCACAGTATCACTATGGGAAGTAGCATTTTCAATTATTTTGCCAATATGAGTGGGCGGGTGCAAGCCTGCATCCCAACTTTCCTTAACATCACACCAGTGGCATCCAACATCGCAGCCTCCTATTCTAATAAAATAAGCGGCAGTCCCTTTATGGAATCCTTCCCCCTGTATGGTATAGAACTCTTCCATTAACGGAAGCATTATTCCCTCATCAACCAGCGTTCTTGTCTCTTCTGTAATCATAGCCTGCAAAGATACGGAATATCATTTTTTTCCTCTCCGCTTTAGGCCAGGATTATTTATTTCTAATTTTTATTTGAAGATCAAAGCATTTTTTACTGCGGAAAGCTCTTCGCCAATTTTAACCAGGAAACCGTTAATAACTGCGTATTCAACCTCTTCATCTTTGCCCAGAAAAAAGGAATGAGAAATTTTATCTGAAACTTTGAAATCGGGAGAAACAAGGTTGATCGGATAATCAGTAAAATTTTCCTTTTCGGGTAGATCCCCAACCGGAATATAGGCATAACCCTGCTCCAACAGGTCTTTAAAATCCAGTTCTTCCACCTCCTTCATATCCTTTAGGTTTTCAGGGTAAACTTTTCCTGAAATAAGCTTATACCCAGAAAGGTCTTTGCTGTTGTAAGCATAATTCGTAGAAAGATCTCCCCGATCTGCCACATAAGCACGATAGGAATATTCCTGGGGCGTGTCGCCTGGCACTTGGCTGTGGTTAATTCCGAGGTCAAGGATGTAGTCATTCCCCAGCAATTCATAAGTTACTCCTGTTAATTTAAGGTCGTAAAGTTTGGAGTCATTCTGCGGAATATTCTCGTATTCCTCGATATTCACCGATTTATAATCATCTTCTGCAATAGCGAAAACTGCAGCAAGAATTGATACAAAATTCAGCTTTCTTATTTCCTGTTTTTCCGGGTCATCTGGATAACCGCCACTTTCAATTAAAATGGTGCTGGTGCCCCACTTCTGAATATTGTCACCAAAAGCACGAGGTTCAAAATCATCATTGTACCTGCCAACCTGTCCGGGAGCATAATTTTGAATCACATTATTCATGAGTACAATAAGTTTCATAGCGTTCCCGCGAACTTCATTAATGGATTTTTCATAATCGTAAGCCGGAGCCAAATAGGAAATAGTTGCAGGTTTTTCAGTGCCTTCTGCGTTATAGTAGCGACTCTGGTCGTGAAGATTGAATCCAAAATCGGCATCGAGGCTATCTCTTACTCTCTTTAGGGTTTTACTTTCGGGCGATTGTAATCTTAGTGCATCCCGGTTCACATCAACTCCTAAAGCATTTCGTCTTTGAAATTTCTCTGCGCCATCCGGGTTGAGCATGGGGAGAAAATGCAAGGTTACTTCTTTCAGCATTGCTTCTTTTTCGGCTTTAAAATCAGCAGAATTCAGGAAATTAAATATATCAAAGAGGGCCATCGTGGCGGTAGATTCATCTCCATGCATTTGCGACCACAGCAGCACATCGGTCTCCCCGGAACCAATGCTCAAAAGATTCAAACTTCTGCCTTCAATAGACTCTCCTACTTTATTAATCCTGAAATCGGAGTTTTTCTCTTGTTTACTAATAAGATCTACTACCAGCTCGTGGGTAAATCTTCTCTGATTGATCTCTTCCTCCTTGTAATCAGGATATTTTTCATAAAGTTCTTTATAAAATTCCTGCTGAGCCGAAAGTCCAAAACTGAAAAGCAAAAAGAAGATCGGTAATAATTGAAGTTTTTTCATTTTCTTGAAAATTAAGATTTGGGAACAGGTTTAAAATTAAAATTTTTCGTCGCATTTCTAACAGCATCCATAAAATCTTCCCCTGGATCGGTTTTCTGGGTACGATATTCGCTGTCTTTCTCCTTCCATAGGGGATGATTTTCAAAGTTTGTATACTCAGAATGTCCAATGAGATAGTCAATATCATATTTGTTTGCGAGGTAATTCACCAACCAGATGTTTGCATCTACCTGTGCCCGGGTTAGGGGCGCATCTTCGGTTCCACCAACATTCTCAATACCAATAGCAACATGGTTAAGACCAATAACGTGCCTGGCCATGAGTTTTTCAGGCATTAATCTGTAAATTTCTCCATTGCGATGAACTAGAAAATGTGCAGAAACATTCAGGGCACCGGCCTCCTGGATATCAGCCCTTGCTCCGGGCAACTTCACGGGATCAAAAGCTCTGAAAGAGCCTTCAAGCGTTGGAATTGCCGTCCAGTGCAGGACAATCATTTTAGGATTTATCTTTGGTGTTTTCTTATACAGATTATAACGCTCCTCCATATAATTCAGACTGAGTTCCCTGCGCTCCTCGTTGAAATTTATAGGCTTATCTACGATATAGTAATCAGCCTCCCTGGTTGTGCCACAGGAAGCAAGAAAAAGCAAGATTGTAATTAAAGCAAGTCTTTTCATATTTTCTAAAATTAAAAAAGGGCTACCAAAAGCAGCCCTTCTAAATTAATGAAATTTCATTTTATTCGTCCCAGAAAATCCTATCCAGTAAAGTCACATCAGGCACATTGTTCCCGTTACGACTAAGTTCGGAGTCAGGGTAGCGTAATCTACGAATGAACTGTTCATTTAGATTGGGGTTAAGGTTTGCAGGCAGATCAAAATTCTCATAAGCATAATCAAACCTCCTGGCATCAACCCAGGCTTCTGGATGCAGGAACATGGTTATCCATTTTTCCTTAAAGATATCTTCTATTGTGAAATTTTCTTCTCCCATGCTCACTTCCGGATTGCTGAGATATGCCTGAATATCAGATTCTTCCACTCCAAGCTTTCTCATATGAGCACTGATTCCTTCCAGGTAAGCGTTGTACGAACGCGTTTTATCCACACTGAAGGCAGCTTCAGCCTCTATAAACTTTTGTTCAGCATAAGTCGCTATCAATACAGGGGCTCTTTGAGAAGAGTAGAAACCATCAGTTACCAGGGTAGATCTTTCCCCCTGCTCTGAAGCACTTCCGCGGCCTGCACCATTAGGAACGCCTATATATTCTCCATCGTCTGTTGTTCCAATCATAAATGGCAAGCGCGGATCTTCCACACCAAAGGTGGTCCCATCTGTCGCTTCCACAAATTGTTCTGAGATCCATCCTCCCAGCACCAGATTTTCATTATTATCTGCTACAATATACCACGGATTATAAGCTTCATCAAAATATTCCACCTGTGCATCATCGCCATTTCCTTCAAAACCTGAATCTAATGCGGCCAGAACCTCAGTTGGGCTGTAGGCTCCTGTTTTACTCAAATGGTTCAGATAACGAGCTTTCAACATATGTGCGAATTTTATCCAATTATCGGCATTGCCACCATAAATAAAATCATCGTTCCCAATAGGTAGATCAGTATCCTGGGATAAAGCCGCAATTCCTTCATCCAGGAATTGGAAAACCCTATCATATAATTGGCTGTCCTCATCATATGCCGGAGTTATAGTTTCAAAATTAAAACTCTCACTAAAAGGCACATCTCCAAAAGCGTCTACGGCAGTCGCAAGATTTACTGCCATAAGTATTTTACCGGCTCCTTCGTAATGATTAGCTTCGGTTTCCTCTGCTTTAAGGATCAAATCATTCAAATCTGTCATCACATTATACAGATTAGACCAGGTGTTATCAAAACTAACCTCATCCATTACGTCTGAGGAACTAGCCGGGTTTGGTGAAGCCAGAAATTGCACATAATAGGAAGTACTACTACCAAGACGGTAGGTGTTCTGAGCGGTCTCATAAGTAGAATTCGTCATTAGTCCAGCCAATGGAGCATCGGTTGGATTATTCGGATTCTCATTTATATCAAGATAGTCATCACAACCCGTAACAAATATCATTAGGGTGGCAACTATCAAATAACTATATGTTGTTTTAAAAATTTTCATATTCAATATTTTTATAGGCCTAAATTAAGAGTGAAAAACAGGCTTTGTACCCCGGGATATCCCAAGCCGGTATAACCGGTGGCATTACCTCCGGCTCCCGCGCTAAAAGATTCGGGATCATACCCGTCCCACGGAGTATAAAGTATAATATTATTGGCAGCAACAGATATTCTTGCCGATTCAAATAACCCTATTGAATTAAGGATATTTTCCTGGAAGTTATAGCCCAGGGTTATATTTCTTAATTTTATGAAGGATGCATCATGAACAAAGTTTTCACTCACCCTTCTGTAGGTGTTCCGGTAAAATCCTGCTCCGTAATTTCTGTCATCTGGTCCAACCCCCTGGCCAAGCCATACTTCCTGAGTATTTGGAGTACCATCTGTCAGCACCCCTTCAAATACTTTGGTATCATTTCTATCCAGGGTATATTCCGGAATTCCAAAAGCAGAGAAGAAGTTATCATACTGACTGTATTGGTCGACTCCAGTTCTAAAATCTATAAGGAAGGAAAGATCGAAGCCCTTGTAAGTAAAATTATTTCTCAAGCCTCCAATCCATTTTGGTGTAGAGTTACCAAGAATAAGTAAATCTGTATTTCTTTCCGGAAATCCGTCTTCCCCAATAATAATTGGCAAATCACTATCGAGATGAGTCGCATCCTCATCGGCACCATATCTCGCATAACTGGAACCATAGAGGTTTCCATAAGCTTCTCCTTCAGTTAAGAAAGTATATACGGTACTTCCCACATAACCAAACTGGCTCCCAATTTGAATTTGTTCTATTCCTTCCCGGATACTAATTACCTCATTTTGATTATATGCTGCATTAAAGGTCACATCCCATCTAAAATCATCGGTTCTAACCGGGTTAGCAGTTAAGATAAATTCCACCCCTGAATTTTCAATTTCTCCTGCATTGGTTATAAATGTCGAAAAACCTGATGTAGCAGAAACAGGGACAGGAATTATCTGGTCCTTGGAGTTTGATTTATACCAAGTGAAATCCAGTCCAAGGCGATTTTCCAGGAACCTAAGATCTGCACCCAATTCAACAGACCGAGTACGTTCTGGTTTCAAAGCTAGATCACCAAACTGACTATCCCTGGAAAAACGCACTTCTCCATTTAGAGGATCACCAGGGGCATTGTAGGTTTGACCAATTCTATAGGGATCTGTATCTTTTCCTACTTCAGCATAAGAGGCTCTTATTTTTCCAAAACTTAGATAATCTGGTATTTCTAAAGCTTCGGTAAAAACAAATCCCAGGTTCACTGAAGGATAAAAGAAAGAATTATTACCCTGAGGTAAGGTAGAGGTCCAGTCGTTACGGGCAGTAATATTCAGAAAAAGCATTTCATCGTAATCTACCATCAAGTCACCGTAAAGTCCCACTAGTCTTCTTTTTCTTTTATCCTGATCGTTTGAAAGCTGTCTGGTATAACTAAGATCATAGAACTGTGGAATCACAAAATCAGAGCCGGTAGCATCAACTCGTTCATAATCCCTCTCAAAAACATCATTACCTACGCGAAGTGTAGTATTTAACCTGTCACTCCAGTCCTTCTTGAGAGTCACAAAAAGGTTCGAATTTATATCCCTACTATCAATCCTGGTTTCAGTGATAAATCCGGTACTACTCAATGGCACTTCGCCTTCAATGCCCATAGGTCCGGGAGTGATTTCAGTTCTAAAATCGCTGAAATAATCTGTCCCTATGAGGTAATTCACATCCATCCATTCAAACGGACTATAAGTAAAGCGAAGATTTCCAGTTATACGGTTAACTTCATCTTCAAAGGTGCTAAAACGAGCATCGTAAATAGGGTTAGTATTACCTCCCCGGGATTTCATTGTACCATCCTCATTGATGTAATCGGTAATATCAGCATTTTGGGTGTTATATATCATTCGCTCCATGAACCTGTCATGTGGAACCCGGTTACCTCCGGAAATCACATAATTCATATTCCCGGCAACTTTAAATTTATCGCTAAACATCAATTCCCCGTTTAGACGAGCAGAAGTTCTTCCCCAGGTACTAAAAGGCAAGATACCTTCCTGGTCCAGGTTACTTATAGAGGCATAAAAATTAGCTTTTTGGTTTCCTCCTGAAATATTAAAGGAGTTGTCGTATTGCACACCGGTTTGCATGGCATCCTCCCAAATATTGTAAAATTGGGCATCCGGATCAATTTGTCTTATTTCATCCATAGAAGGCCCCCAGTTTGGCCAAAATGAATTCGGATCATACTCTCCACCGAAACCCTGACCATAAACACTTTGAGTTTCCGGATATTGATTTACTTCTTCAAACCCAATGCTACTGGTAAGGTTGATTTTTACGTCGCCTTCCTTACCCTTCTTGGTGGTAATTATTACCGCTCCATTGGCTGCACGCACTCCATAAAGCGCGGTGGCTGCTGCACCTTTAAGCACGTTCATAGACTCAATGTCATTTGGGTTGATATCTGCAGCACGGTTAGATAATCCACGTGGGGTTCCGCTACTTTCTGTTGTGGAGTTATCCATGGGAACACCGTCTATTACAAAAAGCGGCTGGTTATCGGCGGTGGGATCCAAAGAGTTAATCCCCCTAATAATTATTCTTGCACTTTGACCGGGCGCACCACCAGAATTGGTGATTTGTACCCCTGCAGATTGTCCCTGCAAAGCACTTACAATATTAGGTTGCTTGGTTCGCGTTATCTCTTCAGCCTGGATTTCCTGCACCGCATACCCAAGAGCTTTCTTTTCTCGTTCAATACCAAAGGAGGTTACTACCACCTCATCTAAACTTTCCAAATCTTCCACCATTTGTACATTAATAGTAGTTTGGTTGTTCACAGCTATTTCCTGCCCCTCAAAACCAAGCGAGGAAAATACCAAAACAGCATCAGGAGCAACGTCAATGGAATATTCCCCATCCATATCGGTCACGGTTCCCTGGTTGGTTCCCTTCACCAGTACGTTCACGCCCGGCAGTGGCATGCCATCACTGGCAATAGTCACTGTTCCAGAAACGGTGCGCTCCTGAGCGAAAATACTGGAAATCTGAAAAATGGCTAAAAAAGCCAAAAGTGTAAGTTTGTTTCTCATTCCGTTTAGTGTTATAATTTTGCTAATAATCTTTAAATATATATAAATTAGGTCTACAATAGGATTATATCTTACTTAAAAAATAAAGTTTTGATAAATTTTTATATAAGCTATCTTTGAATAAATAAATTTTATTGAAAGATTGATTAAAATCTCAATCATTAGAAATCTTCAAATTATATAAAATGAACTATCGCCTTTTTCTGCTTTTTGGGATGATCATTCTCCTGGCTTCCTGTTCTGTTACAAAGAGAACCACCAAAAATATCGATAAGGACTTCAGGGAATCCCCTGCTTTCAAACAAGGTTTTGCTGGATTTATGGTTTATGACCCGGAAGAGAAAAAGATACTTTATGACCACAACGGAGAAAAATATTTCACACCGGCATCAAATACCAAATTATTCAGCCTTTATACAGGATTAAAAATTCTGGGAGACTCTGTGCCTGCTCTTAAATACAAAATTCAAAATGACAGCCTTTTCTTTACCGGCACAGGCGATCCATCTTTACTAAACCCTAATCTACCGGACTCCCCGGTATTACCGTTTTTAAGAGAAAGAAATGAAACCTTGGTTATGGTACTGCCTGTTTATACCGAAAAACATCAGGGGCCGGGTTGGGCCTGGGATGATTTTAATTCCTATTATTCTGCGGAAAGAACTCCGTTACCGATTTATGGGAATCTGGTCAACTTCGCATTTAAAACAGGGAATGAAATTCCTGAAATTAGTCCGGAGGTTTTTTTAGATTCAATAGTTATTTCTGAAAAAGAAAGGAATAGAATTCGAAGGGTACCCCGCAGCAAC
The DNA here is from genome assembly GCF_041642575.1 of Salegentibacter sp. Classification (NCBI taxonomy): domain Bacteria; kingdom Pseudomonadati; phylum Bacteroidota; class Flavobacteriia; order Flavobacteriales; family Flavobacteriaceae; genus Salegentibacter; species Salegentibacter sp. Next base: position 28,843 of record NZ_JBEPWD010000005.1, read on the forward strand.
GCGTTTTTATTTCAGAATCCAAAAAGAGAAAACAACTTCAGCCAGAATGTACCTTTTCACTATTCCCCCCAACTAGTAGCAACACTTCTAGGTGATACGCTAAAAAAACCGGTTTACATAAAAGATAAGCCTGAAATAGAATTTTCCGAGAGACTTAACAGTATACCCGCAGACAGCATGTACAAAAGAATGATGGAAGTGAGCGATAATTTTATCGCTGAACAAATTTTGTTGTTAGCAGCTCAAGAAATAAGTGACACGCTAAAAAGCGATATAGCCATAAAGCATATGAAAGAGACCCACCTAAAAGACCTCACTGACGAGCCTTATTGGGTAGATGGTTCAGGGCTGTCGCGATACAATCTTTTTACGCCGCGCACTATGATAAGTTTACTTCTGAAAATAAAAGAAGAAGTTCCAGAGGATCGGTTGCTTTCTTTATTGGCGACAGGAGGCGAATCCGGAACTCTGAGAAATTCTTACAAAGCCGAAAAACCATATATTTTCGCTAAGACAGGCACCTTGCGCCATAATCATAGCCTTAGCGGATACCTGCTTACTAAAAAAGGTAAATTGCTGGTCTTTAGTTTCATGAACAGCAATTACACCGTACCGACCTCCGAACTTAAAGATGGCATGGAACAGATACTGCTACAGATTAGAGACAATTACTAAAAAATAAAAGGGAAGTAAATAAAAATAGCTAATTTCGGTTTATAGAAATTTTAAGGAATGAAACCGGCTTGCTGGCGGGCCGAAAAATGGCAGCATACAGGAACATGATTATAATTCTGTGCCGAATTCCCAAATTGGGATATAAATTATAAGAAATGAAAAGAAGAACCTTTGTACAGAATATAGGACTGGGAAGCCTGGCTTTTCCGCTGAGTTCTTTTTCAGATAACCTTAATTTCAACGGAAATAAAAATTCCGAGCTGTTAATTCCAAAAGCATTAAAAGAAGGGCAAACCATTGGAATAGTAAGTCCTGCCAGCGCAATTTTTGAAACCGAACCTTTTGAAATTGCCAAAGAATCTTTTGAGGCTTTGGGTCTCAATGTGAAATTCGGAAATCACGTCAAAAACCGTTATGGACATCTGGCCGGCAGTGACGAAGAGCGTGCTGAAGAATTGAACGAGATGTTTCGCGATCCTGAAATTAATGCAATTATCGCTTTAAGAGGTGGATCGGGCGCAGCAAGAATTCTGGACAAGCTGGATTATGAAGCTATTGCTGCGAATCCTAAGATTTTTATTGGGTATAGCGATATCACTGCACTTCACCTTGCTATTTTTGAGAAAACCGGCCTCGTAACTTATCACGGCCCGGTTGCCGTATCGGTTTGGAATTCCTTTAGCAGTGATCACTTAAAAAAACTACTTTTTGAAAAAGAAGCAATTCTTTATGAAAATCCCGAAGACAAAGGAGGTCAGCTTACACAAACCAAAAACAGGATTAGAACGATAACCCCGGGGCAGGTAACCGGTCAATTACTGGGTGGGAATCTATCAGTGATGACGGGAATTATGGGATCGGAATATTTTCCAACAGATTGGGAAGGAAAAATTCTATACCTGGAAGATGTGGGAGAACAAATTTATGCCGTAGACAGGATGATGTCTCAGTTATATTTAGGAGGCGTACTGGATAAAATTAGCGGATTTATCTTCGGAAAATGCAGCAGTTGTAAACCCGGCGGAAGCGGCTATGGCTCCCTTACCCTCGAAGAAGTCATAGACCATTACATCAAACCCCTTGGTATTCCTGCCTTTTCGGGAGCTATGATCGGGCATATTGATGATAATGTAACCATTCCTAACGGAATCACGGCTCGTATGGATGCCGAAAAGGGAATATTTGAATTAGTTACTCCGGGCGTTGATTAGTTACTTGTAAAAACAATTTTTATACATTTATCAAAACTTCAGCGTGGAGAAATCAGCAGAGTTTATTCAACATATTCAAAAAGGCTACAGTCCCAAAGGCGATTTTATCCACCTGGGAGCGGCAATGTTTGAAGGGAAAACCTATGCCGAGGCCGCGGTAAAAATTCCACTTAAGACGATGAACCGGCACGGGTTGATCGCCGGAGCCACAGGAACGGGGAAATCTAAAACCCTGCAGATCCTTGCTGAAAATCTGTCAAAAAAAGGTGTTCCTGTTCTGTTGATGGACGTTAAAGGAGATCTAAGCGGGATTGCTGAAAAATCTGAAGGTGGTGACTTTCTCGATGAGAGACATCAAAAATTGGGCTTCCCTTTTGAGCCCGGCAGTTCTCCCGTTGAATTTCTTACAATTTCTGAACAGGACGGAGTAAGACTTAGAGCTACGGTTAGTGAATTCGGACCGGTATTACTTTCCAGGATTCTGGATGTCACACCAACCCAGGCAGGCATCCTGGCGATAATATTTAAATATTGTGATGACCACCATCTTCCGCTTTTGGACTTGAAAGATTTGAAAAAAATCATTCAGTATGCCACAGATGGAGGGAAAGAAGAATTTGAACAAGAATACGGCCGGATTTCCACCGCATCAACCGGGGCGATCTTAAGAAAAATAGTGGCCCTGGAACAGCAAGGCGCAGAACGCTTCTTTGGGGAACGCTCTTTTGATGTCCAGGACCTTTGCAGAAAAGACAGCAAGGGGCACGGCTACGTCAATGTGATGCGACTCACCGATATTCAGGATAAACCTGCGCTATTTTCAACCTTTATGCTGAGTCTGCTGGCTGAAATTTACACTACTTTTCCTGAAGAAGGAGATAGCGATAAACCCAAACTTGTGCTCTTTATAGATGAGGCACACCTTATTTTTAAAAATGCTTCAGATGCGCTTTTAGACCAGATTGAAAGCATCGTAAAATTGATCCGCTCTAAAGGAGTTGGTCTTTATTTTGTCACACAAAACCCCACCGATGTACCTTCAGAAGTATTAGGACAGCTGGGCTTAAAAATTCAGCATGCACTGAGAGCCTTCACTGCCAAAGACCGAAAAGCGATAAAATTGACTGCCGAAAATTATCCTATTTCAGATTATTACGATACCAAAACCGAACTAACCTCGTTAGGAATTGGAGAAGCATTGGTTTCTGCTCTTGATGAAAAAGGTAGGCCAGCTCCTCTCGCTGCGACAATGCTAAGAGCTCCAATGAGCAGAATGGATGTACTTAGTGATTCGGAATTAGAGGAAAAGATCTATTCCTCTTCGTTAAGAAAGAAATATAACGAAGAAATAGACCGCGAAAGCGCTTACGAACTTCTGAATAAAAAAATAGAGGAGGCAGAAGCTGACAAGGCCAAGGAAAAAGCAAAAGAGGAAGAATTAAAACGCCAGAAGGAAGCTTCGGGCAGTCATCGGGGTTCCCGAAGTAAAAATAAAACCGAAGGAGCAATAATCAAAGTTTTAACCAGCGCCACTTTTATAAGAGGTGCCCTGGGAATTTTAAATAAGCTATTAAAATAAATCAAGTAAAATTATATGAAAAGTAACTTATTCCTAATCTTAGTTATAGCCATAAGTATTATTTCCTGTCAAAAGGATGAAGACAATCCTTTTTTGATCACGGCCTCTCAGGTGGGACCTATTAAAAAAGATCTTAGAATTAATAAACTGGATTCTGTTTTCCCCCATGATTCCATTGTAACACAAACCAGTGGTGAACAACAATTGCGCTCCACCGACGAGATAAAGATCTTTGAAAAAGGTGGAAATCAGTTGCTTGTTGTGGAACCTCTGCAGGAATTCGATTCCACAAGTACAATTGGTTATATTAGAATTCTGGACTCTCGCTATGAAACCAAAGCAGGCATTAGTACTGAAAGCACTTTTAAAGATATTGTAGAAAATTACAACATCTCCAGGATCGAAAATACGCTTAACGCGGCTGTGGTTTTTCTTGATGAGCTAAATGCTTATATCACCATAGACAAGCAGGAACTACCCTCAAATTTGCGTTATGATACCGATACCAGGATTAGAGCTTCACAAATACCCGATGAGGCTAAGATTAAATACTTTATGATCTATTGGGATTAATTTTGTCTTATTCCTGTAAGTTCATTTCAGCAACAATCTTGAAGGTCAAAAAGAGACAAATCAATTAATTGTCAATCTTTAAGAAATGTTAATCATAACACCTGTGTAAAATCTTTGAGTAACTTTATCCTCTAACCAAAACACTTAGTTATGATTAAAATCTTAGGAATCATTATGACAATTGGCGGAGCGATCGCGCTGGTTATGGGTATTCTGGGAGTATTTGGCAGCTTTGCCCTAATGGTTCATCCATGGGCCTTAACCATAATTGGATTCATATTCTTTTTAGCAGGAATTTCACTTATTAAAAGAAGAAAGGATACCGAGGATATTGAAGCTGAAAACCATTAAACTTACTTTTTGAAAAAACAAAAAAGGTGCCTTACTAGGCACCTTTTTTTATGAGCAGATTATTGGATAGTTAGTCTACATTATCGTGAAGAAATGAGTTATTTCTTCTAAAATGAAGGTCGTCATTCTCGTCCTGGCCAAGGCTGGTTCGGGATAACTTTTCTTCTCCCGGTTTGTTTTGATCAAGATTCACCCCTTGTCTTTTATACGCGGGTTGCTTTTCAAATTCATCTAACTGCGCTGCATTGCTTCTGAATTTATAATTGAATTCCTTCATTTTCGCTCTTCTTTCGGCTGCACGTTCAATTAGCACTTCGGAAAGTGGATTATCAAAAGGGTCTTCATTATCCTTATGTTCAGGTTCAGGTTTTGGTGCAACAGTTTTCTTTTCAAAAGCGATAGTCTCATCCTTTGGTTTTTCCTGTTTTGTTGACTTCGAATTCTCAAGGTTTCTCTCCAATTCCATATAATCATCCAGACTGTAACGCTTTACTCCGCGAGCCGAACTTTCAGTTACCGGAATGATCTCTACATGTTCATTTACCTCTATCTCTTTGGATTTTTCATAAAGATCGTGTTTCCTGATTTCAGTCTCTCTTGTATTCGCCGAAGGTTTTTCTGAAGAAATTTCCTTCTTAGGCTCCTTTTCCTCCTGATTTAATGGGAAATCGAAAGTGAACATAATCTGTTCCTCGTTTTCCGATTTCACCTCTTCAGTTTCATTCACCTCCAGATCACCAACTTTCTCTGAGGTCTCATTGATGATAAAATCATCGGGATTTACTTCATCATATGTCACTTCCATCTCTCTGGCAGCCTGTGGAGTTTCCAGCAATTCATCTTTCTTGCTAGTTATATTTCCAACTTCATCAACTTCTTCCAGGCTATCATCCAGGGTATGAACTATTTTTGGTTTTTCGGTCTCTTCCTGCTTACTGGTCTCACCAGGATATTTGTTTCCAGAAGAAAGCCCGCCTGTTCTCCTGGGATTTAGATCCTGTTCGGCTTTTTGTTCATCCATAAGGGTATGAATGATCTTTTTGGCTTCGGTATTTACAATTTCATTTTGTTGTTCCACATTAAACCCCGTAGCGATTATAGTAACTGAAATTGCATCATCTAAAGCCTCGTCTTCTCCAACCCCCATAATGATATTTGCGCTATGGCCGGCTTCAGCTTGAATATGATCGTTGATCTCACCAATTTCATCAATGGTAATCTCTTCGGAACCTGAAACAATAAGCAGCAGTACGTTTTGGGCTCCGGTAATCTTATTATCATTCAACAATGGTGAATCAAGCGCTTTACTGATGGCATCCTGGGCGCGACTGGCACCAGAAGCCTGCGCCGATCCCATAATTGCAGTTCCGCTATTACTTAGAACAGTTTTTGCATCCCTAAGGTCAATATTCTGAGTGTAGTGATGGGTAATTACTTCCGCGATTCCTCTGGACGCAGTAGCAAGAACCTCATCGGCTTTTGAGAAACCGGCTTTGAAACCGAGGTTCCCATAAACCTCCCTAAGTTTATTATTGTTGATAACGATAAGCGAATCTACATGACTGCGAAGTCTTTCCACTCCAAGCTGCGCCTGTTCGTTCCTCATTTTTCCTTCAAACTGAAAAGGAATAGTTACGATTCCCACGGTAAGGATATCCATTTCTTTGGCCTGTTTGGCGATTACAGGGGCTGCACCCGTACCGGTACCTCCACCCATTCCGGCGGTGATAAATACCATCTTGGTATTGGTATCGAGCATTTGCTTGATCTCATCGAAACTCTCTACTGCTGCCTGCTGACCAATTTCAGGATTGGCTCCTGCTCCAAGACCTTCAGTGAGGCTTACACCTAACTGGATCTTATTGGGAACCGGACTGTTTTCCAGGGCCTGAGAATCGGTGTTGCAGACTACGAAATCTACTCCTTTAATTCCCAGCTGGAACATGTGATTTATGGCGTTGCTTCCGCCGCCGCCTACACCAATAACTTTTATGACGTTCGATTGGTTTTTTGGTAAATCGAATGATATGTTTCCGAATTCTGTACTGCTCATAAATTCTGTTTTACTGGTTCTCTCTTTTTACTCTGCGTTATCTAAAAAATCTTTAAACTTTTCTGCCCATTTATCGAAAATACTCTTTCGGGTATGTTTTCCTGGGGCATTGGGGTCGGGTTTCAGGTCTTCCTGATCTTCAATATCCTGATCAAAGCTTTCTTTGAGCTCTTCTTCTCGTTGTTCCTTGCTCTTCATTAATGCTTCTTCCTGAAACTTTTTTGCTCCGTGCTCCAGGCTATTCATCACTAATCCTACTGCGGTAGCATATACTGGGCTGGTAGTTTCAGAATCATTATTCCCTGCAAGATGCTCATTAGGATAGCCTATTCGGGTATCCATTCCGGTAATGTATTCGGCGAGTTGTTTTATATGCTTAAGTTGTGCTCCTCCACCGGTAAGTACCATCCCGGCAATTAATTTTTTCTTTTGCTCTTCGTGACCGTAATTTTTGATCTCCAGGTAAACCTGGTCAATAATTTCTACGACTCTGGCATGAATGATCTTGGATAGGTTTTTCAGAGTGATCTCTTTAGGCTCCCTACCACGTAGGCCGGGAATAGAAACTATTTCGTTATCCTTATTCTCCCCGGGCCAGGCCGAACCAAATTTTATCTTCAGTAATTCAGCTTGTTTTTCAATGATCGAACAACCTTCTTTGATATCTTCTGTAATCACATTACCGCCAAAGGGAATAACCGCTGTATGCCGAATGATCCCATCTTTAAAAATGGCAAGATCAGTGGTTCCTCCACCTATATCAATTAAAGCAACTCCAGCTTCTTTTTCTTCCTGACTCAATACGGCATTCGCCGAAGCCAACGGCTCAAGGGTCACTGCCGAAAGTTCAAGACCTGCACTTTTAACGCAACGTCCAATATTTCTAATGGAGGAAACCTGACCTACCACTACATGGAAGTTGGCTTCAAGCCTCCCTCCATACATACCGATTGGTTCTTTGATTTCCGCCTGTCCATCAACCTTGTATTCCTGTGGCAAAACGTGAATAATTTCCTCTCCCGGAAGCATTACCAGTTTATGTACCTGGTTGCAAAGGGTATGAATATCATCGGCATCAATAACCTCGTCGGGGTTTGGGCGGGTTATGTAATCGCTGTGCTGAAGGCTTCGGATATGTTGACCTGCAATTCCTACTACCACATCTTCGATCTTCAGTCCCGAATCAGCTTCCGCTTCCTGGATGGCCTGCTGAATAGACTGAATGGTTTGCGTGATATTGTTTACCACCCCGCGGTGAACACCAAGACTCTTGGATTTACCAATCCCCACGATCTCCACCTTGCCGTATTCGTTTTTACGACCTATCATAGCCACGATCTTCGTGGTCCCTATATCTAATCCTACTGCAATGTCGCTTTGTTCCATAATTTACTTTTTCGTGCAAACAACCTGGTTTCCAAATTGTAAGTTCACTTTTTTATAGGTATCCAGTTTATCGTCTTTAAGCGCTTTTTTATAAAAAACCTTAAAATTGTTGAACTTCAAAGGAATATCTTCCACCTTTCCGAAATACACACTAAAATCGAGTTTGCGCATTTCCAGCTCAATTTTCCCGCTATTCAACCTGTTTATACCTGTAATATGCTGAGTTAAAAATTTATCGTTCTTTATGTAATTCACCAACGGGTACACCTCAGATACATTCTCATCATCAAACCCGAAAAGCAACGGCACTCTGGCCGAGTAGTAAGGAGAAAGAGGCATTACCTCACCTTTCCTATCCAGGTAGAATGAAGAGTTCCCTACTGCGCGTCCAATTGGCTTCCGCTGACTGATATCGGCTTTGAGTTTGCCATCAAGATTCAGGTAAACCTCTGCGTTTTCAATCATATCGTGGTTATTCAGTAGGATTTCCACCCTATTCAAATCTAAAGTTTCTTTATCTATACTCGTGAGCTCCAGGTTATTTTGTATTAACAACTTATTAACCGCTTCTTCAGTGATATAGAGGTTTTCATCCTCGATAAATTCAATGTTCACTTCACTGATTTTTCGGGATTTGTGGCGGTGTTCGGCAAAACCGTATAAAAAGCCTACCAACACCAGTAAAAACAAGCCTTTTATGTAGCCCATCTTACTTTTCATTTAGAAGGATATTTTTTAAAGGTTCAACTTCTTCTCCTATATCTCCGGCGCCCATCATTACGATCACGCTGGCATCACTTTTCTTTACTTCTTCTGAAAGCTGCTCTTTGGTGATAAGCTGCTTTGAATTCATCTTAATTTGGTCAAACAACCACACGGAATCAATCCCTTCAATTGGTTGTTCTCTTGCAGGATATATATCCAATAGCAACAATTCATCAAATTTGGCCAGGCTTTTAGCAAAATCATCTCCAAAATCACGGGTTCTACTGAACAAATGTGGTTGGAATACCGCCAATACCTTTTTCCCAGGATGCATTTCTCTTACCGCCTGGTGCACCGCTTCAATTTCCGCAGGGTGATGTGCATAATCATCGATGAGTACCAACTCATCGGTTTTTATTTTATAGGTGAATCTACGACGCACACCTTTGAAGCTATATAAAGCCCTGGCGAGTTGTTCATCGGTTGGGGAGCCGTACTGAATAGCCATCGCCAGGGCTGTTATAGCATTAAGCAAATTGTGTTTGCCGGGCAGATTAAATTTTAAGTTCTTAATTATTCCATTAGGTGTTCTTAAATTGAAATGGTAGGTGCCTTTCTCGATTCTTATATCAGTTGCAGCATAATCGGCATCATCTTCAATACCTAAAGTTATTCCTGCAATTGGAAGACCATTCTTCACAAATAGCGTTCCTGATTCGGGAATAAGCGCTGCAAAATCCCTGAAAGTTTTCTCCAGTTCCTCTTTCTCCCCGTAAATATCAAGATGATCGGCATCCATTGAAGTTATTGCCGCAATATTGGGGGCCAGCTGCATAAAGGAGCGGTCAAATTCATCAGCTTCAACCACGATAACTTCATCTCCCTTCAGAATTAGATTGCTTTGAATATCCTCGCTAATCCCGCCCAGGAATCCCGTTACAGGAGCTCCTGTTTCCTTCAGCAAATGACCGAGAATCGCGGTAGTCGTAGTTTTTCCGTGAGTACCGGCAACGGCCAGGGTGTTTTTCCCTTTCGAGATTAGTCCAAGGACCTCAGCCCGTTTTTTCAACGGAAATTCCCTGCTAATAAAATACAACCACTGCTTATGTTCTTTTGGAATAGCCGGCGTGTAAACCACCAGCGTACCTTCAAGATGAGTGAAACTCTCCGGAATACTCGTCACAGCTTCATCATAAACCACCTGGATCCCTTCGCTCTCCAGAGTTCTGGTAAGCGGAGTGGAAGTTTTATCGTACCCGGCTACATTTTTACCCTGGAATTTGAAATATCGCGCAAGCGCACTCATCCCTATTCCGCCAATACCGATAAAATAAATGTTCTTTATGTGATTTAGTTCTATCAAAGTTATTCCCTTATTAATTTCTCTACTTCATTTACAATTGCCGAAGTCGCATTTGGCAAGGCCAATTCTTTAATATTCCGGCTTAATTCCTTTTGCTTTTCTTCTGAATTCAGCAAGCCAAAAAATTCTGTTTCAAACCTATCTTCCAGTTCAGTTTCAGTTAGCATTAACGCGGCATTTTTCTCTGCAACTGAACGCGCATTTTTCGCCTGATGATCCTCGGCCACATTGGGCGAAGGAATAAATAGCACTGGTTTTCCAACAATGCATAATTCTGAAACGCTTATTGCACCGGCCCGCGAAATGATCACATCGGCTGCAGCATAGGCCATATCCATTCTGTTCAGAAATTCGTGGGTTTGCACGAATTTCCCGTTGTACTTTTTATATTCACTGAAATACAATTTTCCTGTCTGCCAGATCAACTGAATCTCCTTTTTCTCAAATTCTTCAGCAAATTTCTCAATCAACTGGTTAATTCTTCTGGCGCCGAGACTTCCGCCAAGAACTAAAACGGTTCTTTTGGAAGCATCAATTTTAAAATACTCCTGGGCCTCAGCTCTTTTAGAATTTACCTCCAGAAGATCCTGCCTCACCGGATTGCCTGTAATCACGGTCTTTTCCGCAGGAAAAAATCGCTTTACTTCTTCATAAGCTGCACATATTCTATCCACTGCTTTTGAAAGCAACCGATTGGTAATTCCCGGATACGAATTCTGTTCCTGGATGAGGGTCGGGATATTTTGAGAACTCGCTACTTTCAATAAAGGCCCGCTGGCAAAGCCGCCGGTGCCAATCACCACATCAGGTTTGAAATCTTTTATTATTTTACGGGACTTACTCAGACTACTTAATAATTTAAACGGAAAGGATAAATTTTTCAGACTCAGTTTTCGCTGAATTCCGCTTATCCATAAACCTTCGATCTCATACCCGGCCTGTGGTACTTTTTCCATCTCCATTCTATCCTTTGCACCCACAAATAGGAAATTAGCTTCAGGGTGACGCATTTTTATCTCGTTAGCGATTGCAATCGCCGGATAAATATGGCCTCCTGTGCCTCCTCCAGATAATATGACGCGTAGGTCTTTTCTCATTTTATATCGCTTCGCTTAAAATATCAAGCGGATTTTCTTCTTCGTTTAATCGCTCTTCAGCTTCTTTAATTTCTTCCCTTTTGGCGCTCACGCTAAGTATAATTCCCAGGGCCATACAAGTCATCCAAATCGAGGTCCCTCCGCTACTGATCAGCGGCAGGGTTTGCCCGGTTACCGGGAACAGTTCAACAGCCACCGCCATATTGATGAGTGCCTGGAAAATTATCGGCAAACCAACTCCCATAACCACCAGTTTCCCAAACATAGTATTGGCTTTGGTCGCCACAATTATTATTCGGAACAGCAGCATCAGGTATGCACCCATCACGCCAAAGGCTCCTAATAACCCCATCTCTTCAACTATTATCGCGTAAATAAAATCGGAAGAAGATTGTGGCAAAAAGTTTCTTTGTACGCTTTTCCCTATTCCTGTTCCTGTTACTCCTCCACGTGCAATAGCGATCTTTGCCTTTTCTATTTGGTAATCGGCTTCGGTATCTTCATCATTCGAAAAGTTTTCAATCCTGCTTGCCCAGGTATCCACCCTATTTGGCAATAGTCCGGGAAAAGCTTTCGCTGTAAGAATGAACATGGTGAGTAAAATAAAGCCCGCTGCAACAATGATCCCGAGATATTTAGTTGGATATCCTCCTAAGAACATCAACATCAACACCATACAAAATATGATAGCGGTGGTGGAAAAGTTGGCCGGCAAAATTAGCATTAATACTGCACCCACGGGCAGCCAAAGTGGTAAAATAGACTCTTTAAAACTTAAAGTTTTATGAGTCATTTTTGATAAGTATCTGGCCACATAAACCATTAAAACCACCGATGCCAGCGTAGAGGATTGAAATGAAACACCTAAAACAGGAATTTGTATCCAGCGGCTTGCGTTAGCACCATCAATGATGGTTCCCTGAAAGGCTGTGTATAATAAAAGCACGATAACCACAGGCAAAAATAAAATAGAAAGCCCGCGGAAATAATGATAGGGTATTTTATGAATGGCAAAAAGCAAGGAAAAGCCAAGCACCAGATGAAAGAAGTGAACAACCACATACTTAAATGTGCTTCCATCTCCATAAAGGTACGCAAGGTTACTACTGGCGCTGTAAACCGGCAAAAATGAAAATAATGCCAACAAGCCGGCAGTTGCCCAGATAACCTTGTCTCCTTTAAGATTTGAAAAAAAGTTGCTCATTTAATTGGTGCTCTTTTCAGCTTTTAATTTTATAGATTTCGTACTGCGTCCTTAAATTGTCTACCACGATCTTCGTAATTTTCAAAAAGATCAAAACTGGCGCAGGCCGGAGATAATAAAACCGAATCTCCCTTTTCTGAAAGCCTGTATGCCATTTGAACGGCTTCAGCCATAGATTGGGTTTCCACAATAGTTTCAACACAGTTCCCGAAGGTATTTACCAGTTTGGCGTTATCCATCCCAAGACAGATTATCGCTTTCACTTTTTCATTTACCAGAGGCAACAAATCGTCGTAGACATTTCCTTTGTCTACTCCGCCAACGATCCAAACCGTTTCAGATTCCATACTTTCTAAGGCATAAAATGTAGCGTTCACATTGGTTGCCTTGGAATCGTTTATATACTGAACATTATTGATCTTCAAAACCTTTTCCAGGCGGTGTTCCACACCCTGAAAATTCTCCATACTCTCACGTATGGTTTCCTTTCTAATTCGTAATAACTGAGCTACTGTTGCAGCAGCCATGGCATTTTTGGTATTGTGCTTACCTTGCAGACCTAATGTTGTTGTTGGCATATTAAATTGATCGTTATTAATGTTTATTACAATATTTTCGTTTTCTAATTGAGCTCCATTTTCAATTTTCATCTCCAGGGAAAATGGAAGTTTTTGCGCTTTAATCTTGTTGTTATCCAACCATTCCTTGATGATCTCATCATCGGCATCGAAAATGAAAAAATCACCTTCAGTTTGATTTTCGGTTATTCTGAATTTTGATGCTACATAATTCTCCAGTTTATAATCATATCTATCCAGGTGATCGGGGGTTATATTGGTCAACACAGCTATCTCTGGCTTAAAATTTTCAATTCCATCCAGCTGAAAACTGCTTAACTCCAGTACAAACCAGTCGGGCGTGGTTTCAGCAACCTGTTTTGCAAAGCTGTCTCCTACATTTCCGGCCATTCCTACTGAAATTTTACCGGCTTTCAGAATATGGTGAATGAATTTCGTGGTGGTTGTTTTTCCGTTGCTTCCCGTTACTCCAATTATCTTTGCTGAAGTAAAAGCGCCGGCAAATTCAATTTCAGAAATCACCGGAATCCCAAGTTCCTTAAGTTTTACCACCAAAGGAGCTGTATCTGGAATTCCCGGACTTTTCATCACCACATCTGCATCCAGAATCTTAGCTTCTGTATGCTGTAATTCTTCCCATTCAACCTCAATATTTTCAAGAACTTCTTTATACTTATCCTTAATCTTTCCTTTATCTGAAACAAAGACCTTAAAGCCTTTCTTCTTTCCTAAAATGGCCGAGCCTGCACCACTTTCTCCACCTCCCAGGATCACCAGTTTTTGTGAACCTGATTCGCTAATATTTCTCCAGTCCTTCTTCATTACCTCACTTTAAGGGTGATGATGGTCACAATCGCCAGAAAAATTCCCACGATCCAGAACCTCACTACAATCTTACTCTCGTGATATCCCCTTTTCTGATAATGATGATGCAAAGGAGACATCAGAAAAATTCTTCTTCCTTGACCGTATTTTCGTTTGGTGAACTTAAACCAGGCAACCTGTAATACCACCGAAAGATTTTCCATCAGAAAGATTCCGCACAGAATCGGTATCAGTAATTCCTTTCGGGTGGCAATAGCCAATACGGCGATAATTCCGCCTATAGTCAGACTTCCCGTGTCTCCCATGAAAACCTGTGCCGGATATGTGTTATACCAAAGAAAACCAACCAAAGATCCTGCGAAGGCAGTGATATAAATTGTCATCTCTCCAGACCGGGGGATGTACATAATGTTTAAATAATCTGAAAAAATGATGTTACCGGAAACCCAGGCAAAAATCCCCAGCGTTAAGACAATTATGGCTGAGGAGCCTGCAGCAAGACCATCAATCCCGTCGGTTAAATTGGCACCATTGGAAACGGCAGTCACAATAAAAATCACGATTGGGATGAAGATTAGCCATGCGTAATTTTTAAGCACTGGATTAATCCAGGTAATAAGGCTGGAGTAATCGAATTCATTATTTTTTACAAAAGGAATGGTGGTGGTGGTAGTTTTCTCTTCAGGGCCCATCACGATCTCATCGGTATCAACCAACATTTCCTGCTGTTCAGTTGCAGGCCTGTTGGTTTCCTCTTTAACTGTTATCGCCGGATGAAAGTACATCGTGGCTCCAACAATAAGCCCGAGCCCAACCTGGCCAATTACTTTAAATTTTCCAGACAGACCTTCTTTATCTTTTTTAAAGGTTTTAATATAATCGTCTATAAAGCCAATTGCTCCCATCCAAAGGGTGGTGACAATGAGCAAAAGAACATAAATGTTATCTAGCCTGGCGAAAAGCAATACCGGAATTAAGGTTGCAATAATTATGATAAGCCCACCCATAGTAGGTGTCCCAGATTTTTCACTTTGCCCTTCAAGACCAAGGTCTCTTACGCTCTCCCCAATTTGCTTTGTTCTTAAATAATTGATAATCCTTTTACCGTAAATAGTAGAAATCGCAAGCGCAAGAATAATCGCCATCGCCGACCTAAAGGAGATATACTGGAAAAGTCGCGCTCCAGGCACCCCGTATTCTGCATCTAAATATTCAAATAAGTAGTATAACATATCCTTGTCTAACTCCTGCCCGGGCAGGCTCGATTCTTACTTTTCTAATTGCTTTAAAAATTCTTCTACTATTTTGAGATCATCAAAATCAAATCTTTCCCCATTGATCTCCTGGTAGGTTTCATGCCCCTTTCCGGCAATGAGGATAATATCGTTTTTGGCAGCCATTTGGCAGGCGGTTTTTATCGCCTGTTTCCTATTGGTTACCGCATTGGTTTTTTTGAAATTCTGAGGTTCCACTCCGGCTTCAATCTCTTCTATAATCTTATCGGGATCTTCGGTTCTTGGATTGTCGCTGGTGAAAACCACATCAGTGCTCAAGGCCGAAGCTATATGCCCCATCTTAGGCCGCTTGGTTTTATCCCTGTCTCCTCCACAGCCAACCACCGTGATCAATTTCTCATTCTTTGTCCTGATGCTGTTTATGGTCTCGAGCACATTTTTAAGTGCATCAGGTGTATGTGCATAGTCTACTATTGCGGTGATCTTTTCTTTATCTGAAATTATATACTGAAACCTTCCACTCACCGAATCCAGTTCGCTGATGATTTTCAGGGTTTCAAGGGTTTCCAGGCCAAGCAATTCAGCAGTGGCATAAATTGCCAGAATATTATAGGCATTGAAACTCCCGATTAGTTTAGTCCAGAGTTCCTGGCCATTCACCTTCAGCAACAATCCAGTGAACTGATTTTCCAGGATCTGCGCTTTATAATCGGCGTAAGATTTTAAAGCGTAAGTATATTTAACCGCTTTGGTATTCTGAAGCATTACCAGGCCGTTCTTATCATCGATATTGGTAAGAGCAAAAGCCGAAACCGGTAATTCATCGAAGAATCGTTTCTTCACATCACGGTATTCCGCGAAATCCTTGTGGTAATCAAGGTGGTCATGCGACAGGTTGGTAAAAATCCCTCCTTTGAATTCAAGCGCAGTTGTTCGGTGTTGAGCGATGCCATGAGAACTCACTTCCATAAAACAAAATTCCACTCCTTCATCATTCATCTGCCTTAAATAGGAATTTATGGTTATAGAGTCGGGGGTTGTTCTTACGGCATCGAAACTCTTGTCTCCTATCATTACTTTTACCGTTGAAAGCAAACCAACTTTAAAACCGGCTTTCGTAAAAAGCTGATATAATAAAGTTGCAATCGTGGTTTTTCCATTAGTGCCGGTAACTCCTACCAGCTTTAATTTTTCTGAAGGATTATCATAGAAATTCGCCGCCATATAGGCCAATGCCTTTTGGGAGTCACTAACCTGCACATAAGTGACTCCGTTGACAATATTTTTAGGCAACTCTTCACAGATCACTGCCAATGCTCCCTGGTTTACCGCCTGCTCAATAAATTGATGACCATCGGAAAGCGTTCCACGAATGGCTATAAAAACATCGTTTAATTCTACTTTTCGCGAATCAAACTGAATGTTATTCACTGCTACCGAAGTATTCCCGGTAACAGCCTCCATCGAAACTCTGTATAATATGTCTTTTAAAATCTTCAACTTAAATGCAGATTTACCTGTTGGTTATTTTTGATCTTCTGCCCTGCAGAAACCGATTGGGATTTCACTTTACCTTTTCCACGGAATTTCACTTCCAAACCAAGATTTTCTAAAAGTGAGACCGCATCCATTGCCGGCATCCCAACAACATCGGGCATAATTATTTTTTCATTCTGAATCTTGGTGTAGTATTTTTCGAAATCATCTTCTATAATTTCATTTTCCACCTCTATAGAATCCAATTCATCTTCAATAGGCGTGTCGGTATAGATCTTTTGCGCAATACGCTTAAAAACGGGCCCGCTTACATCGGCTCCATAATAACCGACCTTGTTATCGGGTTTATGGATTACCACTATACTGGTATATTTAGGATTTTCAGCAGGAAAGTATCCTACGAAAGATGAAATATAGCGGCGATTTGAGGCCCAGTCATCCATCCAGTATTCGGTTTGAGCGGTTCCTGTTTTCCCAGCCATGGAGAAATTTGGAGAATACAGGCTTTTAGCCGTTCCACGCTCCACAACATTTTTAAGCATCTCCTGAACTTTTGCAAGTGTCTCCGGAGAACAAATCGCTGGATTGATCACTTCCTTATCATATTTTCGAATGGTTTTATCCCATTCTTTTACCTCTTTTATGAATCGCGGTTTCACCATTTCCCCATTGTTGGCTATGGCGTTATAAAAGGTAAGTGTTTGCAGCGGCGTCATCTGGATACTTCCATATCCGTAGGCCATCCAGGGTAAGGAAAGTCCTGACCATTTTTTATCGCCCGGCTGCGGAATGTACGGAACACCTTCTCCTTTAATATCAAGACCTAATGGCTCATTGAGGTTCATCGAATTGATTTTATCAATAAACTTTTGGGGGTTCTCCTTGTAGTTATCATAAATTACTTTCACGGCGCCCACGTTGGATGAAACTTCAAAAGATTTAGCAACACTTATATCTCCATAACCACCATGTTTGGAATCCCTAACCATTCTGCCTCGTATGGGAAGCCGACCATTGCCGGTTTCCAGCACATCGCCGGTATCAATTACCTTGTGGTCCAGAGCAGCAACCATGGCCATCAACTTAAAAGTTGAACCCGGCTCATGTAATTCCCCTACGGCATAATTCAACTTTTCGTAATAAGTTCCCTGCGAGGTTCTTCCCAAATTAGAAATAGCTTTAATCTCCCCTGTTTTGGTTTCCATCACTACTACGCTGCCGTGATCGGCTTCATATTTTTCCAGTTGTTTTAAAAGCGCATGATGAGCAATATCCTGAATATTGACATCTATAGTAGATATAACATCATAACCGTCTCTTGGCTCAACTTCATTATTATCGCTGATGGGCTTCCACTGTCCTTTGGCTATCTTTTGTTTCAGTCTGCGGCCATCGGTTCCTCTCAAAAAAGAGCTGTAGGCTCCCTCAAGGCCAACACGTGTGAAATAGCCTTGATCATCCTGACGTTCATAACCTACGGTTCGCTCTCCCATTTTTCCGAGCGGATGTTCACGTACGGTACGTTGTTCCACGATCATCCCGCCTTTGTAAGTTCCCAGGTTGAACATTGGAAACTGTTTCAGCTTAAGAAAATCTGAATAGCCAAGACCTCTTGTAATTAAAAAATAACGCTGTTTGTTAGCTCTGGCCGTGCGTAATTTCTGTGCGTAATAGGAAGCTGAATTTCCCAGCATAGCAGCCAGCTCTTTGGAAAGCGGCCCCACATTTTCCCGGAAATCTTTATCAGAAACAGTTACCGCATCAAACCTTATATCATATTTGGGAATGGAAGTAGCAAGCAGACTTCCATTGGAGTCATATAAATTTCCACGGTTAGAGGGGATTTTAAAATTCCGATAGGTACGATCTTCAGCCAGTTGTTTATAATGCTCACCATCTACAAACTGAATATCAAGAAGCTTGACGCTTACGCCAACCGCAAACAAAAACATACAGGCCGCCACGAAGTACAACCTGTTTAATATGCCTTTTTCGGTTATTGCCATTTTACTCAGCTATATTTACTCTTATTTTAAAGGGTGGTGTTTCTGATGGCCCAACCCCTCTGACACTCATTTTTCTGGTAATTGTAGACTCCATTTTTATTTTCATAAGGGCAGAACGCCTGTCTACAAATTCACTTCTCAATTCTCTCACTTCATTATGTAATTGGGCTATTTCATGCACTTTTCGCTCAGCACTATGGGAACTAGCTATCATAATAATGGCTAGCAACGTGCAGTAAACAATGAACCTCCAATTATTAACGGCATCGCGACTAATTAGGAAATTTGCTCTAAGAAGATTGTAAAAACCCTTTTTCATTGCTTTAAGGTTTTAAATTCTTTTAGCTACACGCAATTTCGCACTACGGGCACGACTATTACGTTCAATTTCTTCTTTGGAAGGAACAATTAGCCGTCCCACCTTTTTAAAAGGAACCGAAATATTTCCGTAGAAATCCTTTTCCGGCTCACCCTCAAACAATCCGCTTCTAATAAAGCGCTTCACCAAACGATCTTCCAAGGAGTGATATGAGATAAGGCTAATTCGCCCACCTTTTACCACAAGCTCTTCAGTTTGTTTCAAAAATTCTTTCAAGGCTTCAATTTCCTGATTCACCTCTATTCTTATCGCCTGATAGATCTGCGCCAGGACTTTATTTTCTTTACCCTTAAAGAGGTGCGGCTTCAAAAGCTCATTTAGCTGCTCACTACTTTCAATTGTTTTCTGCTCCCTGGCGTCAACAATTATTTTTGCAAGCTTCGGAGCATTTTTCAAATCGGCATATTGATAGAAGAGTTTTCTTAATTGCTCTTCAGTATATTCATTGATAACCTCAAAGGCACTTAACTTGCTATCCTGGTTCATTCGCATATCCAGTTTAGCGTCGAAACGAGTAGAAAAACCCCGTTCAGCCTCATTAAACTGATGAGATGAGACCCCAAAATCTCCCAGAATACCATCCACCTGCTTTATTCCGTAGAACCTCAAAAACCGCTTGATAAACCGAAAATTCTCGCTGATAAGCGTAAATCGCGGATCATCTATTTTATTCTGTAAAGCGTCTTTATCCTGATCGAAAGCGAAAAGCTTCCCTTCAGGCCCCAGTCTCTTAAGAATCTCCCGGGAATGCCCGCCGCCACCAAAAGTGACATCAACATAAATCCCGTCTTCTTTGATATTGAGACCGTCCACAGATTCTTTTAATAAAACCGGATTATGATATTCCATCGAAGTCGTCATTTCCCATTACATCTTCAGCCAGGTCGGCAAAATTCTCGGTAGACTCATCAATAGCCTCTTCGTATTTATCTTTATCCCAGATCTCAATAATATTAATCGCCGAATTGAGAACAATTTCCTTTTCAATTCCGGCAAAACTCACAAGATCTTTCGGTATAAGTAACCTGCCATTAGCATCAACCTCTACACTTTTAACCCCGGCAGTGAATCTTCTGATAAAATCGTTATTCTTCTTTTTGAAACGGTTAAGACCATTTATTTTCACCATTAGTTTTTCCCATTCTTCCATGGGATACAGTTCCAAACAAGGCTGAAAAACGGCTCGTTTCAATACAAATCCCTTCTGCAACATTGGAGCAAGTTGCTTCTTTAACGCTGAAGGCACCATCAAACGGCCCTTAGCGTCAACCTTGCATTCATATGTTCCGATGAGATTTACCACTAGTTAGATTTTCAAAGTCAAATATATTGAAAAAATTACCACTTTTTACCACTTTTTACCACATTGTTGATAAATTTCCCATCCTATTCCACTGAAAGACTTTTGAATACACCTATGAGGTTAGATTTCAGAGCCTTGGTTTTTTCCTAAAATTTTGTGTTAAAAATGACCTCTAATCCTGTTAAATGCTATGGGGAATTGCCTTTGCTATTTCTCAAAAATGATTATACTTGTATCGAAATCGCTATATTTGCGATTGCTAACCGCAAAGGCTATCAATGAAAAATAATTTAAGGCAAGAGGGTAA
The DNA here is from genome assembly GCF_041642575.1 of Salegentibacter sp. Classification (NCBI taxonomy): domain Bacteria; kingdom Pseudomonadati; phylum Bacteroidota; class Flavobacteriia; order Flavobacteriales; family Flavobacteriaceae; genus Salegentibacter; species Salegentibacter sp. The sequence goes on from NZ_JBEPWD010000005.1 coordinate 49,170, forward strand.
ATTCACATACTTGGAAAAAGGAGAAGGAACTCCAATAGTTATTTTACACGGACTGATGGGTGGCTTGAGTAATTTTGATGGTGTTATTGATTATTTTCCTGCTAAGGGTTATAAAGTTTTAATTCCTGAATTGCCTTTATACTCCATGTCTCTTCTAAAGACCAGCGTGGGCACTTTCGCGAAATACGTTAAAGAATTTGTAGATTTCAAGGGCTTAGATAAAGTTATTTTATTGGGAAATTCCCTGGGAGGACATATTGGTCTCCTCACTACCAAACTTTATCCCGAAATAGTAAAAGCCCTCGTTATAACGGGAAGTTCCGGTTTATACGAAAACGCAATGGGAGAAAGTTATCCCCGGCGTGGTGATTATGAATTCATAAAGAAAAAAGCACAAAACGTTTTTTACGACCCTGAAGTTGCTACCAAAGAAATTGTAGATGAAGTTTATGAAACCGTAAGCGACCGCAATAAACTGGTTAAAACCCTTGCTATTGCTAAGAGTGCCATTAGACACAATATGGCTAAGGATCTACCAAAGATGCGAACTCCAACCTGCATTATTTGGGGAAAAGATGACAATGTTACCCCTCCTGAAGTTGCCGAGGATTTTCAACGCCTTTTACCTGATGCCGACCTTTACTGGATCGATAAATGCGGTCACGCCGCGATGATGGAACATCCACAGCTTTTTAATGAGCTCCTGAATGGATGGTTACAAGAACGCAATTTCTAATTAGCACCAAACCGGACTAAAAATAATTTCTGATGAAAATCAAATCGGCTGAATTTGTGGTAAGCAACTCCAGGGTTGACAAATGCCCGGATTCGAACTTGCCTGAATATGCCTTTATAGGCCGAAGTAATGTGGGGAAATCTTCGCTAATTAATATGATAACCGAACGAAAATCCCTCGCAAAGACATCAGCAAAACCGGGGAAAACACAGCTTATCAACCATTTTCTAATCAATGAGAACTGGCATTTGGTCGATCTTCCGGGATATGGTTACGCAAAGGTTTCAAAATCGGCTAAAAGGACTTTTCAAAAATTCATTACAGCTTATTTTTCCCAGCGGAAACAAATGATATGTGCCTTTGTACTTATCGATAGCCGCCACAATGCCCAAAAGATAGATCTCGAATTTATGCAATGGTTAGGTGAGAACCAGATTCCTTTCTGTATTATTTTTACTAAAGCCGATAAGCTTAAACCCAAAGCCCTGGAAACCAACATTAAAAATTACCAGGCCGAAATGCTTGAATACTGGGCAGAAATGCCGCAGTTTTTTATTAGCTCGGCAACTTCGGGACTAGGCAAAGAGGAAATCCTGGGATATATCGATTCGGTTAACCAACAATTGGAATAATCTTCAAGCTCGTGTTTTAATAAGCCCAATTAATTCCTCTACATTTTTTAATTCTGCAAGCTCTTCAGTTGAAATTAAAATACCCAACTCCCTTTCATCTTCCCATAAAACAATGGGAAAAGTAAACTTATATCCGAATTTCGAAGCATATTTCTTTCTGAATTCATCCAAATGCAGAAATTCCATTTCAATCCCTGAATTTTGCCTGAATTCCTTCCATGCTTTCTTTTCAGAAAAAGCACCATGGGTAAGTTCATATAATTTACACTGTTGGTACTTAGGCCTCACTAGTTTCAGAAGAGAATCTAAAAACGCGTTATGCCTACCCGAGAAGGAATTATAAACAAAGAGTAGCTTTTCCAAAGGAATAAAATTTATTTCTTGGTAATTTCCAGCTTTTCAGCGAAATAATCACAAAAATCTTTCATAGTATCGGTCATTTTTTGATCCTGGGTGGCGCGGTTAAAGGTATCGCTCATAGAAACCAGTGTTTGATGGAAAAACTTTTTCATTTCATCTACCGGCATATCCTTGGTCCAAAGATCAATTCGCAAGGTTTCCTGTTGTTTACTGTCCCAAACCGAAAGCATCATAGCTTTGGCTTCCTCTTTGTGAATACCGCCGTCTTCAGCACTCCAGTAAAGCTCTTCCGGAACCTGATTTTCGTCGGTTATTACTTCTATATTTATTTCAGATTTCTTGTACGCCATTATTTCCTTGGTTTATAATTTGCCTTGTTAAAAATCGTTTCGGCATCGGTTTTCAACATTTCTTCTACCGAAACTTCATTCCTGTCCATGTATTTTCTTACGATCTGCCAGCCGATATATTGTCCCAAACGGTCTGGCGATTCATTGTCCAGCGCGAGATAAAATTTACTGAAGGGTGCCGGGTATAAAAACCTGGTGTACAATTCAGAATCGGTGTCAAAGATATATTCATTATCCACAAACTGTCTCCAGATCTGTTCTTCATTGCTTTCTGCCCATTCCAATTCTTCCTGAGCGTAACCGATTTTATCGGCATCACTTCTAAAAGGAATCCATAAATCTTTCAGGTAAAGCATTTTCCCATAGTAGATCATATGCGCGAGAAAAGTTCGGGATTGCGGTCTGGGAACATATTTTTCGGCGTATGCCTGGGCAACATCGGGAAGAATTTGAGATTTCCTGAAATTCTTTTTCAAGTATTCCTGAAGTCCAATATAAAAATGATGCTCTTCCCCAAGATAAGTATCCAGGGCGATAAAAAGTTTATCCTCTGCGATTACCACCTTATTCTTATAATCTACTTCAGAAGTGATGGTAATAACATCAGGAGTCTCAAATGCGGGAAAATAATATTTTATATGTTGAAAGAACCTGTGCAGTTCATCCTCAACCGGAGAAAAATCGGGAAAAGCGCTGGCTACCTCATCATTGATTTCCTGTTGAATAGTATCGCTTAATTTCTCTTCCCAAACCTCATCGCCAAATTGCTCCGGAAAAAGATAAGGGTACTCTGCTTTAAGTCCAGGAAGGCTTTCCGTTGAAGCTTCGGCAAATTTCTCGTCAAAACGGATTACGTCAAAATCGACTTCAACCTTTTCAATCTCCTTCTCTGTTTCAGACTTATTTTCACAGGAAAATAAAGCCAAAACAGTGAAAAACAACAGCAATTTCTTAATCATATAACTTTCTTATGAAGGCTTTAACGCCGGGGGCTTTTATAAATTACGTTTAAATAGTAGTTTTGAGACAAAGGTATTATTTACAAACTAATCCACCCAAATTTATGCAGACTGATAAAGTAGCAGATCATATAGTTAACTGGTTAAAAGATTATGCCACCAAGGCCAATATGAATGGTTTCGTTTTAGGAATTAGCGGAGGGATTGATTCGGCAGTAACTTCTGCACTTTGCGCCAAAACCGGAATGCGCACCCTTTGCCTGGAAATGCCAATCCACCAGCAAAAAAATCAGGTGAATAGAGCCCAGAAGCATATACAATTTTTGAAGGATCATTTTGCGAATGTGAGCAATCTGGAAGTAAACCTTACTCCGGTTTTTGATAATTTTAAAGAAACAGTTCCAAATGCTGAAAATTCCGATAACCTGGCTTTAAGTCTTGCCAACACCCGTGCCCGTTTAAGAATGACCACCCTCTATTATTTTGCCGGTCTTCATGGTTACCTGGTAGCAGGAACCGGAAATAAAGTAGAAGATTTTGGTGTAGGATTTTTCACCAAGTATGGCGATGGCGGAGTTGACCTTAGCCCTATAGCAGATTTGATGAAGAGCGAAGTATATCAGATCGCCGAATATCTTAATCTTTCTTCAGAAATAATAAATGCTGCCCCAACAGACGGGCTGTTTAATGACAGCCCAACCGATGAGGAGCAAATTGGCGCGTCTTATGACGAATTGGAATGGGCAATGCTGGAGGCTGAAAAAGGAAAAACTGCCGGTGATTTTTCCGGAAGATATAAAGAGGTTTTTCAAATCTACCAAAATAGACACAGAGCTAATTTGCACAAAATCAATCCCATACCTGTCTGTAAGATTCCCGTTCATCTTAAAAACTAATCAGTTTATCGAATAAGTATTCAAAGTTTATATAATTAACACGAAAACAGGTATTTTTAAGTAAGATAAAGTACGCTTAGCCCTACAGCATACTATTTTACCAACACCAACTTATTTTTATGAATACAATACTAATTGCAGATCATCATCCTGTGGTAAGCGAGGGCATCGGCAGCATCATACGAATGAATCCTGCCTTAGAAATAATTGGTAAAGTTACCAATGGAAACGAACTTTTTAAATTTCTCTCCCGGCAGGTTCCTACAGTTTTAATCATGGAACTAGACCTTCCTGAGATACAAGGGATCAATGCAATTAGAAAATTAAAAAAGGAATACTCTGAAATGAGGATTCTCGTTTTTAGTTATCACGCAGAAGAAATGTATGCTTTAAGTGCAATTAAAGCCGGGGCATCGGGCTACATCTCTAAAACCACCGATTCCAAAACCCTGGAAGCGGCAATCTACCAGGTGGCTAGAGGAGGGATTTACCTCAGCAAAAAGGTAAGCGAGAAATTAAATAACGGGATGTCTAAAGGAAAAAGCCTTATCACCAAATTCAAAAAGCTTTCTACTCGCGAAATAGAGGTATTAAATCTTATCTCTGCCGGGAAACGCAATAAAGATATAGCCGAAACTCTTAATATCAATGAAAAAACGGTAAGCACCTACAAAACACGTTTACTGAAAAAATTAAATGTAGATAATGTCGCAGACCTCATCACCAGATCCAGACTGCTCGAAATAAATCCTTCTACATAACACGATTCAACTTGTCTGAGAGAACCTTCTTTAAACTCAAATAATCCATTATATCCTGAAGTATCGCACTGCTATCAATTTCCGGATCGGGAGCTTTTACCTGGGAAGAGAGTTCGTCTATCTTCTGATTTATCAAAAACCGCCTGAGTGAAAGGATGGTTTCAGACACCAAACGCGAAAGAGTTTCTTTTTTGGTCTTCACAAAAATATTCTGTCGGTCCCAATCGTGCAACTCATATTGTTCCTCCTCCATCAAAATATGTGTTATCGCGGAGGCTTTTTCTCCATCTATTTCATTGATGAAATTTTCCATCGCAAGAGAATCATTACTATTTAGGCGTTCAATAAGTTCACTGTAGATCTGCTGAAAATCAGGGTTAGCGAATGCAATTTCATCTTCCTGAAGATCAAGAAAAATCTTTTCAAATACTCTGGCCTTTTGTATCTCAGGTTCCAGAACCAGTTCTCCGTTTTCTTTTTCCTTTAAAAGAAGATCCTCAAATTCCTCCTCTTCCTTTCCGTATAATAAAAGCAGACTTATAATTTTTTTCTCCAACTCAAATTGCTCGTCTACCTTTGCGGCGGGTTGTTGTTCTTCTTTTACGACATCAAAAGATTTTCTCGCAGGTTTTCTCTGGGACTGACCATCAGATTTCTTGGTTAACTGCGCCAGGCTGGAATACAGTACTTCTTCAGAAATATCCATAATTCGGGAACATTCCTGCAAGTAGACTTCCTGCTGAATATTATCAGGAATCTTTGAGATACTCTGAACAATCTCTCTGATTAACCCGGCTTTCTTCACCGGATCATTTTTGGCTTCTTCCATTAAAAGAGAAGCTTTGAAGCGAATAAAGTCCTTGGAATTCTCTGCAAGGAAATCCCTTAATTCTACCTCAGAGTTTTTCCTGGCAAAACTGTCGGGGTCCTCCCCTTCCGGGAAGGTGCAAATCTTAACGTTCATCCCCTGCTCAAGGATAAGATCTATTCCGCGAAGGGAAGCTCTTAGACCTGCTGCATCCCCGTCAAAAAGCACCGTTATATTCTTAGTAAGCCTATTGATTAATCGAATCTGTTCCGAAGTAAGCGCCGTTCCTGAAGAAGAGACCACATTTTCTATTCCTGTTTGATGAAACTGGACCACATCGGTATATCCTTCAACCATAAAACAATTATCTTCTTTTGCGATAGCTTGTTTAGCGTAATTAATGCCGTAAAGCACTTTACTTTTATGGTAAATGGCGCTTTCAGGGGAATTGAGGTACTTCGCAGCCTTTTTATCGCTCGTAAGAATTCTTCCTCCAAAACCTAGCACACGTCCAGACATAGAATGAATAGGGAACATCACCCTTCCTTTGAACCGGTCGAATTGTCTTTCTCCCTTTACAATACTAAGTCCGGTTTTTTCGAGAAACTCTAGTTTATAGCCTTCGGCCAAGGCTTCTTTTGTAAAAGCATCCCACTCATCCAGACAATAACCCAGTTCAAACTTTTTAATGGTTTCTAAAGTAAAGCCACGCTCTTTGAAATAACTTAAACCTATCGCTTTTCCAGGGTCTGTTTTGTGAAGGATCTTCTGAAAATATTTATTGGCAAACTCTGAAACCAGGTACATGCTTTCCCGCTCGTTCGCCTGTTCTTTCTGCTCGTCGTTTTGCTGGGTTTCTTCAATCTCAATTCCGTATTTTTTGGCCAGGTATTTAATAGCCTCAGGATAGGTGAAGTGCTCGTGCTCCATGAGGAAAGCCACCACATTACCTCCTTTTCCACTGGAGAAATCCTTCCAGATTTGTTTCACGGGAGAAACCATGAAACTCGGCGTGCGCTCATCACTAAACGGACTTAAGCCCTTAAAATTCGATCCCGATTTTTTAAGCTGAACAAAGTCACCGATAACCTCCTCAACCCGGGCAGTTTCGAACACATTGTCTATGGTGGTTTTTGAGATCAAAAGGCGATAATTTTCACGGAAGTTATTAATTATTTCTTTGAAAAAACAAAGCCCCGGAAAATATCTTTCCGGGGCTGCAAAAGTATGAATTTATAAGCTAATCCACATCAAATCGAAGTCCGAGGGAGAAATTATGTAATTCCCGGTTTGGATCTTTAAATATCGGGTTCAGGTCGTATTTTCCGTACAAGGTAGCACCGCCCCATCCCATGTAAGCGCTTACACCGTATACCAAATCGTTGGTGTTATAGTCGTTTTTAAGCTTTTCTTTTATTTTCTCCCCATCGACTTCATACTTAAGCTTTTGCCGCTCCCCAATATTCAAACCGGCATAACCTCCTAAACCTATTTTTAACTTTCCTACGGTCGAATACCGAATACTTCGGTCGGTCTCGATCT
>NZ_JBEPWD010000006.1:0-2028 GCF_041642575.1 Salegentibacter sp.
TCGGGAACCAATCACACCTTACCTACCAATGGTTATGCAAAACAATATAGCGGTGTAAATTTGGATAGTTTTATGAAGGCGATGACATTCCAAAAGATCTCTTCAGAAGGAATTATGGAGATTGGCCCTGCTATAGAACTGATGGCTGAAGCGGAAGGTTTGCATGCACATAAAAATGCGGTGAGTTTACGGCTGGAAAATTTGAAGAATAAATAATGGCAAATTTTGATCTAAATAGGTTGGTGAGACCTAATGTAGCAAAGCTTAAACCTTATTCTTCGGCCAGGGACGAATATAACTCTGTTGGGGAGGAGATGATCTTTCTCGATGCAAATGAGAATCCTTTTTCCAGCGATGTAAACCGATATCCTGATCCGCAACAACGAAATTTGAAGGCTGAATTGGCTATGGTTAAAGGTATAGCTTCAGAAAATATCCTGTTGGGAAATGGCAGTGATGAAGTTTTGGACTTATTGTTCCGGGCGTTTTGTGATCCCGGAAAGGACAACATCATCACTTTGCCACCTACCTATGGGATGTATTCGGTTTTGGCCGGGATCAACAATATTGAAAACCGGGAAATATTACTGAATAAGGATTTTCAGCCAGATCCTTTAACAATCCTGGAAGCGGTAAATGAAAACACCAAAATCATCTTTTTATGTTCCCCGAATAACCCTACCGGGAATTCCTTTACTGAAGAAAAAGTAGAGGAGATCCTGCGAAATTTCAGCGGATTGGTAGTGATCGATGAGGCTTATATCGATTTTTCAGAAAAGGAAAGCTGGCTTCAGAAGCTTAATAATTTCCCGAATCTTGTTATCACCCAAACTCTTTCAAAGGCCTACGGACTTGCAGGAATACGATTGGGAATTTTATATGCTTCCGAAGAGATCATCACAATCCTTAATAGGATCAAGCCCCCTTACAACGTTAATCAATTAACCCAGCAACGAGCGCTTGAGGAATTGAAAGATCCGGAAAAGGTAAATTTGCAGGTAGCAAATATTTTACAACAAAGGGCCGGTTTATTTAAAGCTTTTCGCGAAATAGAAGTTATCGAAAAAATATATGAATCAGATGCGAATTTTATTTTGGTGAAGGTTGATGACGCCGATAAAAGATACCGTCAACTCATCGAAAAAGGGATTGTAATAAGAAACCGAAGCTCCCAGCCACTTTGTGAAAATACCTTGAGATTAACGGTGGGAACTGAATTAGAAAATAAAAGATTGATTCAAGCTCTGAAAGAATTAAATTAAACTACCCTGAAACAAGCTTAGGACATAAAAGTTATAATTTCCGCCGCAGTTTATCCCGATTTTTTAGAGGGACGGAAGTTCAAAATTGATTAAAATTAGATTTCCGCCTTCGCGGAAATGACGAATAAATATTTATGAAGAGAATACTATTTATAGACCGCGATGGCACTTTGGTGCTTGAGCCGGAGGATTATCAGGTAGATAACCTGGAAAAACTGGAATTTTATCCGGAAGCATTTTATTATTTATCCCGAATTGCCCGCGAGCTCGATTACGAATTCGTGATGGTGACCAATCAGGATGGTCTCGGAACTGAAAAATATCCGGAAGAAGTTTTCTGGCCAATTCAAAATTTTATTCTGAAAAGCTTTCAAAATGAAGGTGTGGAATTCAAAGAGGTTTTGATGGACCGAACTTTCCCTGAAGAAAATTCACCTAACCGAAAACCCAATACCGGCTTGCTTGAAGGTAAATATCTGGGAAATTCAGATTATGATCTGGAGAATTCCTTTATGATCGGCGACCGACTTACTGATATGGAATTCGCACTGAATTATGGTGGAAAAGGAATCTTTATCGACACTCACGAAGATCTTGGCAGTGAGGAAGTCCAGGAAAAAATGGAAAAAGTAGAGAAGGTTATTTCTCTAAAAACCTCTAATTGGAAAGAGATCTATGAATTTCTGAAGCTGGAAGCCAGAACCGCAGAGATCTCCCGGAAAACCAATGAAACCGATATTTTTATCAGAATAAATCTGGACGGAAC
>NZ_JBEPWD010000006.1:2128-12117 GCF_041642575.1 Salegentibacter sp.
GATAAGGTTATTTTTCCCGGAGTTGGAGAAGCAGGCAGTGCAATGCGAATGCTGAAAAGCACAGGTCTTGACAAAATTATTCCGGAATTGAAGCAACCGGTACTTGGAATATGTCTTGGGATGCAGCTAATGTGCAGGCATTCACAGGAAGGTGATACCGAAGGTCTGGGGATTTTTCACGCCGATGTTGTGAGGTTCAATAACGGACTCAAAGTACCGCAAATCGGTTGGAACCGGATCTATGATTTAAAATCCGAGCTTTTTAAGGGAATTAATGAACAGGAATTCGTTTACCTCGTGCATAGTTACTATGTCCCCGAATGCGCTGAAACCATCGCTTCCACTGAATATGGTGTGGAGTATACCACCGCTATTCAAAAGGATAATTTTTACGGAGTACAATTCCACCCTGAAAAAAGCAGCGATGCCGGAGAGAAAATTCTACAGAATTTTTTAAAGTTAGAAGTACGAAGTTAAAAGTACGAAGCAATGAACGATTTAAAGAAAAGAACGAAACAGTTTGCAGTGGATTGCTGGTTTTTATGCAAGCGAATACCAAATTCCAGGGAGTACAATGCTTATGTTAATCAACTAATTAGGAGTTCTAGTTCGGTTGGTGCTAATTACAGGGCATCTCAAAGGGCTAAATCAACGGCAGATTTTATTAATAAGCTTAAAATCGTTGAAGAAGAAATCGATGAAAGTATGTTCTTTCTAGAATTGTTTCTTGAAATAATGAAGGATAAAAATGTTGATACTATTGACAAACTTCATATAGAAGCCAATGAGTTACTTGCAATCACAGTTTCATCAATAAACACAGCAAGGCGAAATCAAAAGAAATGATTTCTATAAATCGAAATTTTAATTCGAAGTTAGTTGTGAAAAATAATAAAAAGCACTTCTAACTTCTAACCTCTAAATTCCAACTTTTAAATGAGAATCATACCGGCCATAGATATTATTGAAGGAAAATGCGTAAGGCTTTCCAAAGGCGATTACAACACCAAAAAGATATATAATGAAAACCCCTTGGAGGTGGCTAAGAATTTTGAGGCTCACGGGATTGAATATCTGCACCTGGTGGATCTCGATGGAGCAAAATCGAAACATATCGTCAACCATAGAATCCTGGAGCAAATCGCTAACCAAACCGGCCTGAAAGTAGATTTTGGTGGCGGCTTAAAATCTGATGAAGATCTGCGCATCGCTTTTGAAAGCGGGGCTAACCAAATCACCGGCGGCAGTATTGCTGTAAAAGATCCGGACACCTTTAAAAGTTGGATTGAGAAATTTGGCTCAGAAAAGATTATTCTTGGTGCCGATGCCAATGATGAAAAGATCGCGGTTAGCGGATGGCAGGAAGAATCTGAGTTGGAATTGATACCTTTTATTCAGGAATATCAGAAGGAGGGTGTGCAGTACGTTATCTGTACCGATATTTCTAAAGACGGGATGCTGGAGGGACCTGCTTTTGAACTTTATAAGAGAATTCTGGAACAGACTAATGTCCCTTCCAGCGGAGCCGAGAAGGAGCATAAAACCATTAAATTGATCGCGTCCGGAGGGATCTCAGAGTTTGATGAACTTCCACGACTGGCAGAACTCGGTTGTGAAGGAACAATTATTGGAAAAGCTATTTATGAGGGACGCATTCAGCTAAAACAACTTGAAAAATTTATACTTGAAAATAATATCTAAGCCTAAACCTTACCTTTTAACCTCGTACTTTTAACTTCGTACTTCTAATTTCAAATTATGCTTACAAAACGAATCATACCCTGCCTGGATATAAAAGACGGAAGAACCGTTAAAGGAATTAATTTCATCGATCTTCGGGATGCGGGAGACCCGGTGGAACTGGCTGAGATTTACGCCAAATCTGGTGCCGATGAACTGGTTTTCCTGGATATTACTGCTACCGAGCAGAAAAGAAAAACCCTGGCCGAGATGGTAAGAAGGGTTGCCGAGAAAGTGAATATTCCTTTTACTGTTGGTGGCGGAATTTCTTCAGTAGAAGATGTGGATATTTTGCTGAAGAACGGCGCCGATAAAGTTTCAGTGAATTCTTCCGGAGTGAAAAGACCGGAACTCATCAATGAACTTTCAGCAAAGTTTGGAAGTCAGTGTATCACGGTGGCCATAGACGCAAAACAGGTTAACGGAGAGTGGCTGGTGCATTTGGTTGGAGGAAAAGTACCAACCGATCTTAATTTGTTCCAGTGGGCCAAAGAAGTGGAAGAAAGAGGTGCCGGGGAGATCTTGTTTACTTCGATGAATAACGACGGGACCAAAGCCGGATTTGCTAATGAAGCCCTTGCGGTTTTATCTTCAGAATTAAAAATCCCTATTATCGCTTCTGGTGGTGCCGGGAATATGCAGCATTTTACCGATGCCTTTATAAAAGGAAAGGCCGATGCCGCTCTGGCTGCCAGTGTTTTTCATTTCAAAGAGATGGAAATTAAAGATTTAAAGGAAGAATTGCGACGTAACGGAATAGAAGTAAGACTCTAAAAAGTATAAAATGAATATAGATTTCAATAAAAACCAGGACGGATTGGTGCCGGCGATCATTCAGGATGTAAACACTAAAAATGTGTTGATGCTGGGATATATGAATGAGGAAGCTTTCTTAAAGACCAATGAGACCAAAAAAGTAACCTTTTTCAGCAGGACCAAAAAGCGGCTGTGGACTAAAGGAGAAGACAGCGGAAATTTTTTGAATCTGGTAGATATAAAACTGGATTGTGATAATGATACTTTATTGGTCTCGGTTATTCCGCAGGGACCAACTTGCCATAAAGGAACCGATACTTGTTGGGCAGAAAATAATGAACCAAATTTTGGATTTCTATCAAATCTGGAAGGAATTATCGAAAAGCGGAAACGAATGAGCGAGGTGGAGCCGGAATTGCGTGAGGACAAAAAAAGTTATGTGGTTTCCCTTTTTGATGAGGGCATTAATAAAATCGCTCAGAAAGTAGGAGAAGAAGCTGTGGAAACTGTGATTGAGGCAAAAGACGATAATGATGAGCTCTTTTTGAATGAAAGCGCCGATCTTTTATTTCATTACCTTATCCTGTTGCAAGCAAAAGGGTTCACGTTAAAAAATATTTCACAAGTGCTGGAAGAGCGACATCGCTAATCGTTCCAGCTTCCGAATTTTCCGGCCTGATAATCCATATAGGCCTGATCGATCTCCTCCATTGTGTTCATCACAAAAGGACCGCGGGCAACTACCGGCTCGTTAAAAGGTTTGGCGTGTCCCAATAGAAGGGTGGAATCTTCTATGGCTTCAATTTGTAATTCTTCAGAATCATTTCCGAAATCTACGAGATGAAGTTTCATTGCCTGCTCCCCATTTACTTTAAGTTCGCCTTTGATCACGTAAAAGAAGATATTGTGAGTTTCCGGAATCTTCAACTGAAGTTTAGCTCCTTTTTCAAAGAAAATTGTAGCCAGGTTAATGCCTGTTTCAGGTTGAAATGCGCCCTTGGTCTCTAGAAACTCTCCTGAAATAACCTGGGCTTTTCCGCCATCAAATTCCGTTAACGGAATATCCTTTTTTTGAAGGCCTTTATACCAGGGTTCGGTCATTTTAAGTCTGGCCGGTAAATTCACCCATAATTGCAAAATTTCCAGGTCTCCGCCTTTTTCTTTAAATTCTTCTGAAGAAACTTCGGCGTGTATAAGCCCACGGCCGGCAGTCATCCATTGTACACCTCCTGCTCCGATAATACTCTCATTTCCACCGGAATCCTTATGGGAGATATCTCCATCTAAAATAAAGGTAACGGTTTCCATGCCCCGGTGGGGATGTGGACCGAAAGGGAGTCCATTGTTGTTGGGTTTATAAGTTTGCGGACCGTGATGATTGAGAAAGATGAAAGGGTCTATCATATCAATACTTCCCGTTGGCATTGGAGAATAGGTGAGAAGGTCTCCAATTGGTCGGTATTCAGCTTTAACGATCTTTCTAATACTTCTCATACCATTTATTTATTGCGAACGTAAATAAGTTTGAATCGGCTGTTTTGCCCTGAACGGGATTCTACTTCAAATTTGGGTATTGAGCTAATTAGTGGGGTGAGTTTTTCGTAACCATAATTACGGGAATCGAAATTAGGTTGTTTTTTTTGAAGCAAACTTCCAACGTCACCCAGAAAAGCCCAGCCATCTTCATCGGCTACATCGGAAATGGTTGTGGAAATTAGTTTAATTACCTTAGGAGTGATTTTGTCTACATTCTTCTTCCGGGATTTTCTTCCCCCTTTATCATAATCTCCGCTGTCTTTTTCATCTGAATCACTATCCTTTAATATTTCAAGATAGATAAAACGGTCGCAGGCAACTATAAAGGGATCGGGAGTTTTCTTTTCGCCAATACCGTATACCTTCATACCAGCTTCCCGGAGGCGGGTGGCAAGTTTAGTGAAATCGCTGTCACTGGAGACCAGGCAAAATCCATCTACTTTACTGGAATATAAAATATCCATGGCATCGATGATCATCGCCGAGTCGGTTGCATTTTTGCCTTGGGTATAAGCATATTGCTGAATGGGATTAATAGCATTTTCCAGAAGGACTCCTTTCCATTTTGCCAAATGGGGCTTTGTCCAGTCGCCGTATATTCGTTTTATGGTTGGATTGCCATATTTGGCGATCTCCTCCATCATTTCTTTAATATATGCAGAAGGGATATTGTCCCCGTCTATTAGTACTGCAAGATTGTGATCCATACTTTATTTTAATAATTATTTATAAAGGTACAAAAAAAGGCCGCCCCGGTTCCTTAGAGGTTCAGGGCGGCGGAAAAAAATGTTTAAACTTTTAAATGTAACGATAAATAGCATTCATTTTTGAGCTTTTCTCAGGCATTTGTTCTTCATCTACAAGAAATACATTTCCTCCCTGATTTAGCACATTTCGTGTCGCCCAATTCATAAGGGAAAAATTCCCATTCCGCTGGCCTTCCTGTATATCCACTTTCATTTTATCTTCATTGTATGTACCCCAAATTTCCGCATTTCTGTCAAGAAACAAGGTATCTACTTTTCCCTGGTGAATGGCGGGTAGAATGTCGTGAATGCTTACTGCCGTCTTTCCATTTTGGTCCTGAAACTCTTTTAGTTTGTCACGTTTTTGTTTTTCAAAAAGAGGTTCTATGGTTTCCCAGGCGCGTTGGTGTAAGCCCAGCATATCGGTGTCTTTTGGATTTCCGATAACAGCCTCCGGATATAGATTTTTATAGGTGTTAGCTTCCTTATAAATAGGGAAAAGATAATCCTGACAAGCTACCAGTAAAGGCAGTTTTTCTTCCTGTAATAAAGAATTTAAGCCCTGATCTATCGCTCTGAAATATCTTAAAATCTCATTTTTTCGTTCCCTATCTGCCCCGGCGTGCCCATGCATTGCCTTCTGGCCCATAGTCGCAGTACCACTCTTTTGCTGAAGAGTTTTTTCTTCATAGTCATAACCAACCCGATCTTCCAGTTGGGAAGGAATTAGATCGTCTGTTTCTTTAGGGATTATGCTATGCTTTGATGCTTCATATAATTCTACATTTTCCACCTGAAGGGAAAGCAGGTAAAATCTTCCATCTCCTGAAAATAGAGGGACCAATGGTTTTAGGTAGAACTCATTATTGATATAGTAATGAGGGTCAAACTGCAAAGGAAGGGTGAATTTTTTAAAAAAGCCTTCTGCTGCAAATATAGCTAAACCATCAGACTGATGACGCCAGAAGGCCTTGTCGTTTAATAATTCCTGAATAGGCTCATCGATCTTTTGAATTCTATCCCTGGAAACCTCTTTTTCTTCGAGTTTATTTTTAATTTCTTTCCATAGGGATTTTAAGTGGGTCTTACTTTTCTCCTCAAGCACATCCTTTCCGGCACGCTGGGTAGGAATAAAGATAGAAACACTTACTTCATCATTGAATCCTGCTATTTCCTGAAGTTCTTTTTCACTTATTAATGACATAATTTCATTTTTTTGGTTTACAATACAGAGGAACAAACCAAGATTTCTTCCTCCCGATTTTGTGGTTTAAACTTAATGATAAGATAAGCCGATTTGCGGGGAAATCAAAGGTTTTAAGCTCGGGCGACTGCTAAATTTTTCTTAAGAATACCCGGGTAGTGTAGCCTTCTATTAATTTCTTCCTAACGAAATAAGGATTCTGGCATGCAGGCTTCGGTAGTTATTGAATGAGCAGCCTCAGGTTCTACATGAATAAGTACATCAAAAATTTCTGGGAGGCGGGAGTATAGTTCATTTACGTTAAAATGTATCCCGCTTTTGCGAACAAAACATTTTTCGGTTTCCAGGACTCCAGGTACTTTTTCAATGTTTTCTCTTATCTCTTTTATCGCTTCATCAAACATATGCTCATCCTGATCTCTCTCAGTGTCGGGTGAAGGATTAAATAAGCATTGTATAGAATGAAACCTGATGCAAAGAGCGCTGTTCATTCATCGGCTGATTGGTAGCTAGTCGTAAAATAATGCTCAAGTTTTACAGGAACCGTGATAATTGTTTAAAAATAATTATCAATCCGCTAATGACCATAAGGGCGATTAGAAATTTTCTGAAAGTGCTGCTTTTCATCTTCGCCAAATATCTCTTGCCTAAAATATTACCCAGGGTAGCACCAAGACCTAAGGCAATTCCATAGATCCAAAGTTCAGCATATAGTAACCCAAAAAAACTGTAGCTGCCAATTTGAGCCAGCCCAAGGAAAAAGGAATTAGCGGTTTTGGTTGCAATGAGTTCTTCCTTATCTAAACCTATATTAAGATAAAATGGATTGAGGACAGGACCAAGCGCGCCTATGATAGTACCAAGTATGGAAACCAGGAATCCCAGGGGGATAAAATACCAGCGTTTCATGAGAAATGATCGCTCTTTTTTACCAAACCTGTATTGGAAAATCGTACTCACCAGGAAAAGTCCGACGAAAAGCTGTAACCAGGCTACGTTGAATTTACTGAATAAATAAGCCGCTATCCAGGCCCCTAATAATGCTGCGGGTACATAATACCAAAAGATCTTCCAGTTAATATATTTCCAGAATAATATAAGGCGGGACGGACGGCCTATAAATGTTCCAAGGTTGAGCACCGGGGCGGTTTGAGCTGTCCCGATAAACCAGTTAAGTACTGGTACCAGAATTAAAGCCCCGCCACCTCCCGAAATGGTAGAAATTACAAAGGCCACTATTCCCATGAGGAACAGTAGCAGTAGAACGAGAGGATCGGTTTGGGTGAGTACATCCATTTTCTACCACCAAACTACAAAAAAAGCTGTGAATTCGGTTTCAGAGCGTTTCATCCAAATGAGAGGAGACTTTTTCCTTTCAAAAGAGGATTGGATCCTTTCTTTTATTTCTGAAAAGGATACCCAGTTCTTTCCGAATTGGGGAGCTACAGGCCAGTCTTGTTTTGATGGTGCAAAGTATTTGAAATCTTTATAGTTAGCTGAATCAAATTCCTGAAACGACAAATAATATCCTGCAATACACTTCTGATTGAGTTTTGGAATTTTATACTGCTGAAACGCCCAGGGAAGGAAAAGTTTGGCTTTAAAATATGTCTGCTGAATAAGGTCTTCAGGATTAAGATCCAGAGTTTTCAGAAAATCCCGGGTTTCAGGTATGTGAAGCAGGGGAAATTGTTTCTCACTGAGTTTTTCCATTTTCTGCAGAAAGGAGTCTTTTCGATTAGGACCAATCCACCGGGCCTCTTCCGAAGAAAATGAAGGATCATAAACATAGAACTTATAAACCAGTTCCAGGTGAATATTCTGGTTGGTATGAAGATCCTTCAGCAAAAAATCCAGTTCTCCCAGGGTGATCTTTTGCCGACTTATCTGGATGTTATTGGCGAGCAATTTATAGCGATCGCTACTTTTTATAAGCAATTCAAAGAAACTTTCCATTCGTTTACCAAGAACGAAATTGGAGGCTAAAGATGGCATTGCTTTTTCAGGATCGGGCAAATCCTGCGGGATAGCAAGTCCAGGATCAAACTGTTGTAATCCCAATAATTCTCCGCGCCATAGTGGTGGAGTATGCAGATATCCCAGAAGTTGTTTGTTAATCCTGTTCAGCATCTTTAATTTCTATCCTTATTATCTGTACTTAGTAGATAGCCAAATGGTTTCATGGCCGGTATATGGTTAAAAATAACATTCAGGATCCCCAGGACCGGTATAGCCAGGATCATTCCCAATATGCCCCAGACCATGTTGCCTAGAATAATTGCGAGAATTACAAAGAAAGGATGAATATCTACCTTGCCTCCTACAACAAATGGTTCCAAGATATAACTTTCAATAAACTGTACAATAGTAAAGGTCAAAATAATACCTATTAGAATTCCCGTTTCTCCCTGGGTTAGATATCCAAAGAATACGGCCAGCGCCATCCCAATTATATTTCCTATATAAGGAATTAATGTGAGAAAGGATGCAATAATTGAGATAAGGATGAAGTTATTAACGCCCGAAATTCCCAAACCTATGCTGTAAAATACAGCAAGCAGCAAGATTAAAATAAGCTTTCCTCTAAGGTAATATTGACCGATGTGCGCCGTTTCCGTGATGATTTCCTTTACTTCTTCCTTTTTCTCATCTGAAAATAACTTTAGGATAAATTTTTTGAATCTGCTGCGATAATTCAGAAGAAAAAAAATATAGATAAATGTGAGCAGGTAATTGCTTATAAAGCTCATTACCGAATTAAAGAAGTTGAAGGCCCTTTTACCAGAATCCATAGTGGTGACCATACTTCCTATATCATTGTCTTCCTTGTATTTTTCAAAATTTTCTTTGCTTACGGGAGTATGTTCATAAATAAATGTGGTGAGTTGTTCAATTTTGGGCTTCATGGTTTCGGTAATCTTATCCCAGTCGTCTACAAAATTTTTAATTTGAAGGGAGATAAGCGCAAACACTCCAAGAGAAAAAATAAACAGCAAAATTGTACTTACGAGAGAAGCCAGGCTTCTGTTCAATGGTCCTTTTTCCAGTAAATTCCCAAGCGGAATAAGCAGCAGAGCCAGGATTATTGCGGTAACCAAAGGCCCCAGAAAAGCTTTAGCTTCAGTAAGACCAATAAAGAAGAAATAACTACCTATAATAATTGCCACAAAGGGAAAGAGCAATTTTTCGTGAGATATAATCATAATTAGGTTTGGTTAATCGATAACAAATTAGAAAATCTTTTTGTGATTTAGAGGCTTCCCGTTAATTCTTATAAAAGGCTTAACAGATTATAAAACCAAAAGAGACCGGAAAACCGGTCTCTTTACGGGAAATTAAACTCCAAACTTTTCTCTATAAGCTGTTATTGCTTCTTCTAGTTCGGACCGGGCTTCCAGGAATGGAAGGTGGCCTGAATTGGCTTTCCAGAGAAGCATTTTTGGGAAGTCTATTCCTTTATAATGCGCAGGACCTACCATCCAGTCCTTGGTTCCGTAGAAGAATAGTACAGGCACATTTATAGCTGTAGCAAGTTTTCTAAAATCTTTCCAGTGCTCCTGGTCATTCATGGCTGTTGCACTGTACTCATGATTCCAGTTTTCAAAGCCTGCATAAGTCGCATTCATCACCGAATCGTTTTTCTTTTCAGCAAAAGCCATTTTCCAAAACAAATCTTTCTCTCTAAGCTTGTTGATATGAATGTCCATACGCTCCCGAAGCGAAATAGTGTCCGAAGCGCAGTCCGGGATAGTTTCGCCCAGGAATTCAGCAGCCTTTGGGCTCCAGCTGTTACAGAAGCTATCATTTAGGTATAGCGTGGTGTTAATCATTAGCATTCCCCTTGTAGCTTTGGGGTAGGCCTTAGCGTAAGCGGTTTGTAGGATACCTCCAAAGGAATGTCCCAGGGTGAGCCAGCTATCATATCCTAGTTGTTCTCTTATTTCTTCATAATCCTTTAACTGGCGTTCAAGAGAGAAATCTTTGTTGGCGGGACTCGACGATCTGCC
>NZ_JBEPWD010000006.1:12217-14962 GCF_041642575.1 Salegentibacter sp.
TGGGTTCTTCTTTTTGGCAGGACATAAACAGGCTGGTAACGAATAGGATACTTAGGAGTTTTTTCATTGTTAGTTTTTATTGAATTATATTAATGAGGCTAATATTTGAGAATAAAACGTATGTCTTTACTTGTTTTATCTATGCTGACGATATGATAAGGCTGCATCACCATAGTGGTTGGATTGCCGTTTTCAGGCTTTTTTACAATAGCATTTACTTGAGTATCTGATTCTAAAATTTTGGGGATTTCGATGCTGTGTCCACCGTTTGCTCTGAATTTGTCTAGTACTACCAGCAGAATCTCTTCTGAAAAATTAAATTCTTTACGGCTAAAATATTGAGCTTGGTCATTAATTGATTCCATTTGGGTGAGTAATTCTTCCCAACTTTCCCGGTCGCGTATTACCAATTGTTGTTCCCTTAATTCTTCCCCTGTTGAAAGATAATGCTGGGCTATACTTTCAAACTGAATTTCATCTCCATCAGGAATATCATCTTCACTACAGGAAGTGAAAATTAAGAATGATAATATTATTAGAAAGCTTTTGGAAAGACTCTTTTCGACAGATTTCATATTAAATAGATGGACGAATCAATAAATGGTTGCGTGGGCATTTAAAAATTACACAAAAAAAGAGGAAAACAATCCTGTAAAAAACTCACAGATTGTTTTCCTCT
The DNA here is from genome assembly GCF_041642575.1 of Salegentibacter sp. Classification (NCBI taxonomy): domain Bacteria; kingdom Pseudomonadati; phylum Bacteroidota; class Flavobacteriia; order Flavobacteriales; family Flavobacteriaceae; genus Salegentibacter; species Salegentibacter sp. The sequence continues at coordinate 12,897 of NZ_JBEPWD010000006.1, forward strand.
CTTAAATATTAGACCGATTTGAAATTTCCCGGAATTTCTTTTAATTGTCGGTTTTCACCTTTTTCGTTACTTCCCCGTCGTCATCGGTTTTGATCTTGATCTTTTTATCATCGGTTTTCACCTTTACTTTATCATCTTTCACTTTCACCTTGGCATCTTCCTCTTCCATAAGTTCTTCAATTTCAGATTTCTCTTCTTCTTGTTCGCGACAAGAAACCAGAGTAAGAGTAAGAGCCATAAATAATAGGCCGGTTTTAAACAGGTGTTTCATAATTTTATTGTTTTTAATTAGATGGTCAAAAGTAAGCAAATAGGAGAGAGCAGGGGGTAACTTTAACCTTCCTTAAAAAACCTGGTTTACTGCTCCTTTTTCTTAAGTTCTGCTTTTTGTGTAAATTCCACGATCTCGATCTTAGGATCACCATAAACCTCAATTTCAGCGCGATCTTTAGCGATGAGTTTTAGGTTGCCTAGTACCTGAACTTCATTTTTCGACCTACCTTCGGCGGTTATTACAGCATTTTCTGTTGTGAGTTTACTCCCTTTGAATTTGGTGCGATGCTCGCTACGAAGTTCAAATTCTTTGGTTTCTCCCTCTATTTTAGCTGAAGCCTTTTCATAAAGATCTGTTTTTAGGATAGGAGAATAAACCAGGACCTTGAGATCACTGGAACTATTTAGCTGAAAATAAGCATTACTTGCAGTAAGGTTAAGTTCGGTTTTAGTTTTGTCGTTCATATAAAGCTGAAAATCCCTCGCTGTTAGTGTTAACCAGGCTTTAGCCTTTCCGTTTATGCGTAATTCTACATCCTGCAAATACAGATCTTCATCAGAATATAATTCTACGTTATCTGTAATTAAAATTCGCTCCAGAATATCGGGAAAAGTGAGTATTATTTCAAGAGACTTGCTGCTTTTTATAGGTTTTCTGCTTTTTATAAACAGGGTATTATCTACGATATCTGTCTGGATGAGGCTGTGTAGGTTATCATCGGCTTCAACTTCCATACGGGCGCGGTTTCCTTTTTTGATACCTACCTCAAAATCTCCCTGAATTTCTACAGAGGTAAAATCTTTGAGATTAGTTCTTTCTGTAGTAACATCTCGACTGCCTTTTACTTTTTGTGAACCGCATGAATATGTTATGCTAAGAACTAGAAATAATAGTAGTAATTTTTTCATCTTTTTAAATTGAGGTGACTACAAATATAAGAAAAGCCTCCCGCTTGGGAGGCTACCTTAACATTTGTAAACATTTGAGTCGGCTTCGGGCTCAGGGCATTGGACCGAGATCTCAGTTTGATCGGTTGGGGGATCCGTCACTACTTCCTGCTGAAAGCCAAGAGCAGCTAACAGCATATTTATCAGAATATTTATCAGTGTAGTCATCGTTCCTGTTTTTTAATTATCAGGAGATAGTTATTGTTCCGTCTCCAATTTTTATAGTCTTTTTGTATTTAATGTTTCTGGCCTGGCCACTATCTTGCTCTCTTCGTGCATTAAAGTCGTCGTCTTCATCCCATTCGTCGCTGGTTTCTCTCAGGCTATCGGTACTGTCTTCCGGAAATCCATCATCGGTATCATCAAATTCAGGGCAATCCAGGCAGATCGTCCCGTCATTGCTTATTTCAACATAATGGCCTTCTTCCCCACGGTTAAGGATATCACCCCAGTGAAAAGAAGAGATATTCTCATCTGCAAATAACCTGGTTCCTTCGGGAAGGTGGAGGGTAAGCCTAACTTCCTGGTCACGGAATTTATTTTCTGAAGGTGTTGTGAAATAAGAATCCAATAGCAATTCATTTCCCATAAAACTTGTCCCATAATCAATATTTCGGGCACGATCCCGGGCATCTGCATAATCCTTCCCTTCTGCAGAACGAACAACTTCCAGTCTGGCCACAGAATCTCTGGTGGATTTGATATTCAATCTAACATCTGAACTATACAGTACCTTATTATCATTTTCGTCATATTTTATCTTAAAATCGGTGCGACGATGCGCATAGGGGGAATAATCAGGGTTATTTCTCATTCTTAAGTATAAGGTGTCCTGCGGTGTTACA
>NZ_JBEPWD010000006.1:15062-32953 GCF_041642575.1 Salegentibacter sp.
GTCTTTGCTTCAGGAACAAAGATCCACAAGGCCAGATAGATAAGAACAAAAGCCCCGCTGGAGAAAATTGTAAGCAAGATCCATAACAACCTTATCCATATAGGTTCTATATTAAGGTAGTGTGCGAGTCCGGAAGAAACTCCACCCACATATGAGTGTTCAGTATCACGGAATAGTTGTTTCCCTTTGAATCCTGTGCTGGTTCTGGCAGCCGGTTCGTCCTCGAAAATTTCTTCGTCCAGCATATAATCTTCGGGTTGCCCCATGATAGTGATTACTTCTTCAACTTCTTTTACGCTAATGACCTGACGATCATTTTGGATTTTTTCGTTGAAAAGTTCGGCGATGCGTGCTTCTATATCAGCAATGATCTCATCGCTGCCCTGTGTGCCGGTAAAAGAGCGTTTAATAGCATCCAGATAGTGCTGGAGCCTGGTATAGGCGTTTTCATCAATATGAAAGAAAATACCTGCTAGATTTATATTTACGGTCTTATTCATGATTCTTGTTTTTTTGTTTGGTTACAATACTTACTGCAGTTTGCAATTCGTCCCAGGTTGTTGTCAATTCCTTTAGAAATAGTTTCCCTGTTTCTGTGAGTCCATAGTACTTACGGGGTGGACCACTACTAGATTCTTCCCAGCGGTACGTAAGAAGTCCCGCGTTTTTAAGCCTGGTAAGAAGGGGGTAAATCGTCCCTTCTACCACCAGCAATTTGGCATCTTTCAGGGTTTCCAGAATCTCGGCTACATAAGCGTCTTCGTCTTTTAGAACAGAGAGAATGCAGTATTCCAGTACCCCTTTGCGCATTTGCGCTTTGGTGTTTTCAATCTTCATAGCCTTTAAATTTGAGTGTTGTTAAACTGTTCATTTTCTGATTGGTGATTTGATGAATGATTATTATTTGCTCCTAAAAAGTTAATACTGAGCGGATATTTATATAATTTGCCTTCACTGGCTTTTATCGCGGCCTGTATTACTGCAAAGATCTCCAGGATAAAAAGACCCAACAGAAGGGTTAGCACACCTCCCAAAATTAATCCGAATGGAAACAATCTTGCTAATTCACCCAGATTAGGGGCATCATTAAGAGGAAAGTGGGTGCTCTCCAAACTCAATTGCATCCCGGTAAAAACCATTCCTGCAATTCCGCCCATTACCAATACGATAAAGTAAAGGAAGATGCTTATCTGGAAGTTAAGAGCTTGTTTTCCATGGTGATCAATAAATTTATTATCCCTTTTTGTTAACCATAATACCAGTGGGAAAATAAAATTTCCCAACGGAATGAAATACTTTGTGAAGACAGACAAGTGTAGTAAACTTGCCAGGGTTTGGTCTTCTTTTTTGATTGTTGAGTTCATAACCTATTAATTTATATTACAAATATATGTCTAAAAGAAGGTATTATGCAAGGCATAGTACCTAAGTTTAACATTAAATTAAGAAAAGACTTCTGTGGGTTTCTTGTTTATTTTGAATATTTTTAGGGAGAAAACAAAAACACTATGTCTTTTACACCCGCTAAACTCAATGCTTATCTAATAACCAATCTCCCAAGCGCCTGGTTAACAGGAGTACGTGTTAAACAAATAGACGCTGATATCTGTAAGGTAGGGGTGAAGCATAGCTGGATAAATCAGAATCCATTTAAGTCTATGTATTTTGCGGTTCAGGCTATGGCAGCTGAATTAAGTACCGGCGCTCTGGTCATGCAACAGATAAAAGCCAGTAATAGAAAAGTGTCTATGCTGGTAGCTCAGAATAAAGCAGTATTTAGCAAGAAGGCCAAAGGAAAAATTCTCTTCACCTGTGTAGACGGTCACCTGGTAAACCGGGCAATAGAAGAAACCATCGCAAACGGACAAGGACAAACTTTCTGGATGAAATCTACCGGTCTGGATCAAACAGGAGAAGTGGTATCAGAATTTGAGTTTGAATGGACGGTAAAGCTTAAACAATAAAAAATAAACCAACTAGGTATATATAGTATGAATGCACACGAAATAGATTACCAGATTTACGGGGAGGAGATGCAGTTCGTAGAGCTGGAACTTGATCCACAGGAGGCTGTTATCGCTGAAGCCGGGAATTTTATGATGATGGATCATGAGATTAGAATGAACACCATCTTTGGAGATGGTTCAAAACAGAATGAGGGTTTCCTGGGAAGGGTACTGGGTGCAGGAAAGCGTTTATTAACCGGGGAAAGTTTGTTTATGACACTTTTCTCAAATGAGGGAGCAGGAAAGAAGAAAGTGAGCTTTGCATCTCCTTATCCGGGAAAGATCATCCCGATAGATCTTACTCGATATGACGGGAAGTTCATTTGCCAGAAAGACGCATTTCTATGTGCAGCTAAAGGAGTTTCAATTGGCATCGAATTTAGCAGGAAGCTAGGTCGCGGTTTTTTTGGTGGTGAGGGTTTTATTATGCAGAAAATAGAAGGTGACGGGTTAGCCTTTGTTCACGCAGGTGGTACCATGGCAAGAAAAGAATTACGTGCAGGAGAAAAACTGAAGGTAGACACCGGATGCATTATTGGGTTTACCCAAACTATCAATTACGATATTGAATTTGTAGGAGGGATTAAAAACACCATTTTTGGCGGTGAAGGATTGTTCTTTGCGACTCTAAGCGGTCCGGGGACCGTTTACATTCAAAGTTTACCATTTTCACGTTTGGCAAACAGGGTTTTGCAGGCCGCTCCTCAAGGAGGAGGGAAAGATAAGGGGGAAGGCAGCATTTTGGGCGGCTTAGGTGATGTTATTGGAGGTGATCGGCGTTTTTAAGCTGTTAAATTAGATTGGATTATCTAAACAATTCAAAAATTTTTCTTATATTTAGGAAGTTTTAAAAACCACCATATATAGCAAATTTCTACGCTTTAATCAACCTATCTAATAACTTAAACAGTTCAAATTATGGCGAGAGCGATGTTTGAATACACCAAAACTGTACTAGCCAAAGTAAGTTTTGACCCCGTATTATTTTGCAAGGAAGTAAAAAAAGCTTTGCAACGTCTTTTACCTCACGAAATCGAGGAACTGCGAATCTGGATCGAGGCTCTAACTCGGAAGAATCCGGAGTTGAATCAATGTTTAATCTATCTTAACCCATAAAATAAAAGCGGCCCAAAAGCCGCTTTTTTCTTTTATAATTTACCTTTCGAATAAGATTTCGGAATAGGATTACTTTCCCTATTATACTCTAAATTTTTATCTAATACAGATTTTCTATTTTTTTACTTTATTAAGTAAGCTAAAGTCTTTTCAATTAGACAAAGTCTTTAATTATCTTAAAAAATTAACATTTTGTTTAATTTTTTGTACATTGCTATCTGGTTAACTTATTTTTTCCGCATATTTCCGGTACTCTCCCTAAATCTTACCGCAGTTTTTTGGCAAAAATTGAGTTTAAATCAGGTAGTCTAATTTGGGAATATTCCGAAAAGCCAAATCAATTCTGAAGTAGGAAAAACTAAACCAACCACTATGAGATTAATTTTTAAAAGCTTTTTTGCAATTTCCTTAAGCTTGTTTCTTGCCAGTTGTACATCAGATGACCCCGTAACCCCAACTGCCAACATGCCTACAGTTAGTTTGGAAACTACTGCAGCCAATGCAGAAAAAACCTATACTACCATTGAGATTACCGGAACGGTAGATGATGACGGGGGAGATCCAGTAACAGCTCGGGGAACTGTGTGGAGTACCGATCCAAATCCTACCTTAAATGATGATTTTACTACAGAATCTTCGGCCAATTTTACCAGTGAAATCGAAGATTTAGAAGCAAACACCACCTATTATTTTAGGACCTATGCCACCAATACAGAAGGAACCGCTTACAGCAATGAGGAGTCTATAAGTACAAATTCTTTAGACGGAACAACCTGGGATTTCCATGTGATATATAGTCAAAATCAAACCTGGCATGGTGACGTAACGTTTAATGCCGATGGCACTACCGTTTATGATGAGCCAGACTACCCGGGATTATATCTCACCAACGGGACCTGGACCTTAGATGGCAATGACCTTTATTATGATTTCATTAGTTCAGAACCTGGCGCAATTATCTATACAGGCACGCTAGAAGATAATGAGCTGAGCGGAGATTTGCTTTATGCTCCCAGCCACCAGGGAACCTGGACTGCTGTAGAATATTAGGTTCTACTACAGATTTATTATAAAAGTGGCTGTCTAAAAATTAAGTCTTTTAGACGGCCATTTTTTATTCGGAAAACCTAATTTGAATATTTTAGTGTTGAAGTTCCTTTTTGCTTTGACTTACCGGACTTATGATCTTCACATTCTGAAAGGCTATAGCCCCTTTTACCACCCCTGCAATGGTATTCCTTAGAGCTTCAATGATCTGCATTTTTAATTCACTACGATTGTAGATTAGACTAACTTCCCTGGCCGGTACCGGATCTTCAAATGATCTTAGATTTGCTTTTTCAGAATCTTTAATATCCAGAGTATGGAGATAGGGCAGAAGAGTCATCCCTAAACCTTCATTCGCTAACTTAATGAGGGTTTCAAAGCTTCCACTTTCCAGTTGAAAATGGTCCTCATCGTAATTGCGGCTGGCCTTACACAGGTTAATAACCCCGTCTTTAAAACAATGCCCGTCTTCCAATAAAAGTATATCGTCTATATCGAGTTCTTCAACTTTAATTTTAGACTCTTTATGCAACCTATGGGAAGGAGGAATGTAGCCCACAAAAGGCTCATAATATAGAACGTTTTCCTTTATTCCCTGCAGCTCCAAAGGTGTTGCGGCTATAGCGGCATCCAGATGACCTTCCCGAAGCTTTTCTATTATGGCCTGGGTGCTTAGCTCTTCTATTTTTAATTTTACCTTGGGATATTTCTTTATGAAATTATTGATGAACATGGGCAGTAAGGTGGGCATAACCGTAGGGATCACTCCCAATCTGAATATTCCTCCTATATAGCCTTTTTGCTGATCTACGATATCCTGGATCCTGTCGCTTTCATTCACGATATTACGGGCTTGCTGAACGATCTTTTTACCGGTTTCAGTAAGCTGAATTGGTTTTTTGCTTCGGTCAAAGATTTGAACATCCAGTTCTTCCTCAAGCTTCTGGATCTGCATGCTTAAAGTTGGTTGGGTTACAAAAACCTTTTGAGCAGCCCTGGTAAAATTCTTATGTTCGGCGACCGCCAGGACGTAGTGTAATTGTGTTATTGTCATAGATATACATATTCAGGATATGCAAATGTATAGGTTTTTTCTATCATGAAAAGAAAAAATAATCAATATCCTTTAGTCTTATTACAACATTCCGCGAGCTTTGATCTCCAGGTATTTATTGATAGTATCGAGGCTAAGTTCCTGTGGTTTACTTAAAACTGCCTGGATTCCGTTCTGTTGAAGTTCTTTTAAAATCAGTTTTTTGTTGTGTGCAAATTCTTCAGCAATAGTTTGGTGAGCAGCTGGTCCAATTTCTTCAGGTTTAGACTCAATTAACTCCTGCAAGCTGGTATTTTCAAAAAATATCACTACCAGCAAATGATTTTTAGCCAAAGCTTTCAGAGAAGGCAGGCGCTTTTTTAAGCCGGAAATATGCTCGAAATTTGTGTATAGCATTAAAAGACTTCGTTGGGGAATTCGTTTCTTTAAATGAGCATATAAAAGATTGTAATCTGTATCAAAATAATTTGTTTCAACATTGTAAAGATGTTCCTGAATAAGTTTTAACTGGCTCCTCCTGGAATTAGCTTTCAGCATGATTTCCATTTTATTCGAAAAACCAATAAGCCCAACCTTATCCTTCTTTTTCAGTGCTACGTTCGAAAAGGCCAAACTGGAGTTAATTGCATAATCCAAAAGACTCAGACCATTAAATGGCATTTTCATAACGCGCCCGGTGTCTATAACCGAGTATACCGACTGGGAACGTTCATCCTGATACTGGTTCACCATCAGGTGAGCTTGTTTGGCAGTAGCCTTCCAATTAATGGTACGGGCATCATCGCCACTTACATATTCTTTGATCTGTTCAAATTCGAGGGTATGCCCAATCTTGCGAATTTTCTTTAATCCGGGGCGTGTGATCCGCTGATCTGTAGCCAGGAAATCAAATTGCCGCATTTGGATAAAAGAAGGGTAAACTTTTACCATCTCATTTTCACAAACAGACTTACGACTTTTAGCCAATCCAATTTGGCTTGCAGTAAATATATTTAGTCTTCCGAAAAAATATTCTCCCCGAGCTACAGGTCTTACAAAATAAGTCTCTTCTCTTTCTTCACCGGGTTTTAGGTTGAACCTGATTAAAAAATCTCTTTTCTGAAACTGGACCGGAAGTTCATCGATGAGTTCAACCCAAAGCTTTAAATTCCGGTTATTTTTCACTTTCAGCTGTACTTCATTCTCATCAGAATTCGAAAATTTCTCCGGAAGGATTCTTTCCGCGGTAATTCCTTCAGAAGAAAATAAAAGGCTCAGCTCTACAATAAAGACTAAAAAGAATAGAACTAAGGCTAACCATCCTATTGGATAAAGAAAGGGCATCCAGTAGGAAAACAGAAAGATAGCTGCGATTCCGAACAGGACCACAAAAAAACTTTGATTGAGATATAGAGCTTTAAAGAATTTGATCACTTAGCGTGGAATTTCAACCGAATGACTTATCATTTCTATTACATCTTTTGGCCGCATTCCTTCCATTTCCCTGTCGGGGCTTAGGATAATTCTATGCGCCATTACCGGTTGAAGCATCTTTCTAATATCCTCCGGGATTACGAAGTCTCTGCCGTTAATGGCAGCCATGGCCTTTGCTCCGTTCATAATAGCAATTGAAGCCCGAGGGGAAGCTCCCAGGTAAAGGTGGGGGTGATTCCGGGTTTTACCTACAATTTGGGTGATGTACTCCAGAAGTTTTTCTTCGATCTTTATCTCGTGGATCTGATTTTTTATTTCAGCCAGACGTTCCGGGTTTAGAACTGCCTGGATCTCAGTTTCCGGCAGATTGCCCTTTCTTTCCTGATGGCCTTTTAAAATGTTTACCTCTTCTTCAGCACTGGGGTAATCAATCTCTATTTTAAAAAGAAAACGATCCAGTTGAGCTTCAGGAAGGGCATAAGTGCCTTCTTGTTCAATCGGGTTTTGAGTGGCCAACACCATAAAGGGAGATTCAATTTTATACATCTTTCCGTCTATGGTGATCTGGCGTTCCTCCATTACTTCAAACAAAGCGGCCTGGGTCTTGGCCGGAGCCCGATTTATCTCGTCAATTAGAACGATATTTGAAAATATTGGTCCTGGTTTGAATTCGAATTCAGAATTTTTCATGTTCAGCACCGAAGTTCCCAAAACATCGCTAGGCATAAGGTCTGGAGTGAACTGGATCCTGCTAAAACCGGTATTGAGAGTTTTGGCAAATAGTTTTGCAGTTAGGGTTTTGGCAACCCCGGGAACACCTTCAATAAGTACATGACCATTGCTAACTAGTGCTACAATAAGCAGTTCTACAAAATCTTCCTGTCCAACTATAATCCTTGAAAGCTGCGATTTGAGATTCTTAACAGAATCTTTGAGATCTTCCAGTGGGATGCGGCTGTCAAAATTTATTTCGTTGCTATTATTGGTTTCCTGTTCCTCCATTTTTTGGATCTTTAAAAGTTGTTATGGCACGTGAAAGCTCCAGGAATTCTTCTTTACTTATTTGTTCCTGAACTTTCAGTTGCTCTATTTTACTGAATAGTTTTCTGGTTTTTGCTTTGCTGTTTTCACTTCGGGAGGCCAGCTTTTCCTGAAATTCGATATTGTTCAAATCCCCGGTTGGCAACCGGAATTGATTCCGAATATATTCTAAAAATAGTTCAATTTTCTTAATGCTCAATTCACGGTAGCGATTCTGCTCAAGGTAGAGGTGGCTAATGGTTTGAGCGTATTCGTAAGTTTTATTGCTTAAGGCATTCACAATGGGAATTGGCCTTTGCAGGCGTTTTCCCTGAAAAATAATATAGAGTACACTTGCGAGAATGACGAGATAATATGCCCATTTCAACTGTTTGTTACCTAAAAGATAATATAGCGGCGAGCTGTAAAAACTCTTTCCGGATTTATAATAATTATCCCAATAAACATTTTGCTCCGGGTTAAAATATCCTAAGACAGTCTCTGCATAGTTATGATTTCCATTTCTCAGAAGAAAATAATTGCTGAATGCTTCAGGGGTGGAATGCAAGAATATATCTCCATTTCCGAAGCCGGTTTTTACGAAATTCGGTTTTTCATCTGAAGCCTCATCGGTAAAAACTGCTGTTCCTAAAATTTCATGTTCCAGGCTATCGGTTTCTGTAAAGACGAGGGCTTCGATGTCAAAATTAAGTTTGAAGTTTTCCCGGTTGTTTTTAATTTCTAATCCCGGCCTGCTTTTAAAATCGGTGTTTCTAAGATCGGTATGGGCTTCCAGGTTCAGTGTGTCTAAAAGATTCTTACCTATATATCCCGCTGATATAAAAGCTGTATTTCCACGGCTCACCCATTCTAATACCTTGTTAAGTTCACTTTCATCAAAAACCACATAATCATTCAGAAAAAAATAGATGCCGGCTGGTGTTTCCTCTTCAGCTAAAAATTCAAAAGGAGGCTGACTAATCTCTTCGACCTCCCGGGTTGCCTTCCAACTTTCGAAAAACGCGTATGTTCCTAACGGAATTTTATCTTTCCCTGAATAACTGGGGGTCATGTTCAGGGGCTCGGGTTCGTTGGCTTCAAGGAAAGTCAGCGCCAGAATGACCAATATAAAGATCCCAAACCCTATTTTCCAGCCTCTATGCATAGGTTCGGGTTTTTATCATTTCTTCGGCCTTCATAAAAGCGCTTTCCGCAAGTTTAAAATTCTCCGGACTCACCGGAAACTCCCCGTACCAGCTATATTCGTATATACGAGTGATTCTTTTAAATTGATGTTGTAGGTTTTCTGATTTTATCTCCGCATAGTAATCCTGATTTGTTTTATCAAAGCTGTAATCGATAATTCCTTGCTGATCCATTTTTCGAAGCATATCGAGATAATAATATCTAATTGCTAATCGGTAATTTCCTTCAGAAATAGCTTTGCTGATCAATTTGCTGATATCTTCAGATTTAATGATCTTTTCTTCTTCTGAAAAAAATACTTTAGCCTCTTTCCCCGATGGCGCTGCAGCATAAGCCGGGTTGAGTTTAACAAAAAGCCATGCTACGAAAAATAAAACCATTAAAAGCAACAGGTATGGAAGAATGCTTATAAAGATTTCCATAATGCCTCCTGGTTCATAATTTCCGAAGAGCCAGTCTACAAATGCATTAAATTTTCTCGTGATCCAGCCCTTGAATTGCGTCCACCAGCCGGTAGAAGTTTCTCGCTCCAGATAGCCAAAATCCTTATGGTTTTTCCAATCTTCAAGAAGATTTTTGTCAAATTCAACTTTCTGATAACTATCCCGGTTTTCAGCCATACTATCCTGTTGCGGAAATGCCATTCCGAAGAAAAATAACAGTAAGACCAAAACCGGAAACAGTCTTTTCATCAGGATTTATTACCGAGATTATCAATTCGTTCATAGGTGCCCGTAAAATTCTTTTTTTCATTTAAATGAAAGTAGAGAAAGGCAACCCCAATGGGAATTATAGAATAGAAAATATATTGAACCAGCGAAGATAAAATACTCAGCAGGATATACACCCAGTCGAACATATCACTCATATCTGCGGCTGAACCTTCACTAACACTGGTAAATGCCTTTACAAAGGTGTAAATAATTAGCGGTAACTGAAAGATAAGGCTTATCACATAAACGATTATCCAGATAAAAACCAGGCTTAAAAAACTCATCCACCAGTTGTCTCGTACCAGGCTAAAGCCCTCGGTGATGCTTTCAGCAATATTCTGATGTTTAAAAATGAGAGCGGCGGTCGCAATACTAAGAGGAACGCTCACATATATTCCGGGAATTAGAAAGAGCATCATCCCCGCGAAGATAAAAACCCAGGAAATGATATTAAGTCCGAACATTTTTCCGAGGTCTTCCTTAACCCAGGCTGCAACTTCGTCATCTTTGATTTCTCCTTTGTTTTCGATATAAGATCTTATAAGATTGAAAACCGTAGCATAAACTGCCGAAAAGTATAATAACAGGGTTAGCGCCAGGACCCCAAAGGAAATTATGAATCCACCTGACAAAAATACTTCAGTATTCAAAGGATCTCCAAGTGTGCTGTAGGAGTAATAACTTAATGCAACGATTAGGAGCAAAAATGCCGGCCCGGCGATCTTATAAAGTAAGCGGAAATAGGCTTTATAATTTTCTCTGAGGAATTTAAAGCTTACGCTTATAATTTCCCCCATTTCACGTTGCTGCTTAAACTGTATGAAGTCCTGGTTCATTATTTTTATTGGTTTTCTTATAAAGATAGATTGGGTAAAATACGTAGTAAAAAAGGATAAGTGCCAGAGATGCCGAAATAATCAGGATTGCCAACCAGTCAGGCATTTGGGTAATACGGGTCACAAAGCCCTCCAGGAAGCCTGCGATAATAAAAAAGGGAACGGTGCTCATTACAATTTTGAGTCCGCTTTTTATTCCCCGGGTAAAAGAGACTAATCTTGTAAAAGTTCCGGGAAAAAGCATGCCTTTTCCTACCACCAGTCCCGCACATCCTGCAATAATGATCACCGAAATCTCAATGGTTCCATGTATCCAGATCGTCCTGGCTGATTCCCATAACAGACCTTGCTCATAGAAAAAATACTGAAAAGATCCCAGCATGATCGCATTTTGCATAAGGACAAAGACGGTTCCTATACCTGCAAAGATTCCTAAAGTAAACACCATAAACGATACCCTGATATTATTTATGGTTATTCCCAGGAACATATCGGTTTGGGCCATTTTCTTATAAACGGCCATCGGGTCGTTTTCAGCGATATTTTGCAGGGTCATATTCACATATTCATCACCCATTATAAATCTAACAAATGCAGCATCTCCCGATGCTGAAAAAGCTCCCACCACGGCGAACAACATAAAAATTAAAAAACTAAGCAGCAGCTGTTTTTGGTGTTTATAGAATTCCAACGGAAATTCCTTTATAAAAAAGCTGATAAGCCTACTGCCTGGTTCTTTTCGCGAATGGTAGATTTTCCGGTGAGCATTAGCCGCAAGGCCGTTTAGATAAGCGGTGGTATTGCTTTTTGGATAAAAGGTTTGAGCATAACTTAAATCATCACTTACCTCAATATACAGCGCTGAAAGCTCATCGGGAGTGGGCGAAGTTTTATTCTGAAGGAGGCTTTCAAACTTTAACCATTTATCCTTATTTTGCCTTACGAAGGCTGCCTCGCGCATAGTTCTGAAATTAAGACTCAAAGAAACATATTAAATGGATAATTTTCAAATAGAAACTGCTCAAAATATAAGTATTCGACAAAACGTGGCAGGTATTGGAGACCGTATTCTTGCTTTTCTTGTAGATAGTTTCATATTGGGGGTTTATTTGATCTTAAGTTCCTTTATAATTTCAGGTACGGGGCTGGATGCAGCAGGGGAGTTTGTGTATTATTTAATTCTGGGGGTGCCGGTATTATTGTATTATCTTTTATGGGAAAGTCTATGGAACGGACAAACCCCTGGTAAGAAAATTCTTCAGCTACGGGTTGTTAAACTGGATGGTTCCCGGCCTGTTTTTTCAAATTTTGCCCTGCGTTGGTTGCTTAGAATTATTGATATAAGCATAAGTAGTGGTGCGATTGCAGTGGTTAGTATTCTTCTTAATGAGAAAGGCCAGCGGCTTGGTGATATTGCCGCAGGGACAACGGTGATCAGCGAAAAGAAACAAGTAGGACTCGAAAATAGTCTGGCAGTAGATATCCCTGAAAATTATAAGCCAATCTATCCACAGGTTAGTATGCTGAAAGATGCCGATATTCAGGAAGTTAAAAACCTTTATCGAAATGCCCGGGCAAATGGGAACGACGAGATTATTCTGAAGCTCTCTAACAGATTATCGGATATCCTGGAAATAGAACCGCAGCAACAACCCGGAGATTTTGTAAAACAGGTAATCTCCGACTATAATTATTATACGGGCAGACAGTAGAAACTTATTCTATAATTTCAATATCTATTTCAATATTGTCTACAGGCCATTCAGACTGGCCAGTTTCTACCTGGGCTATTTCGTCTACTACATCCATTCCTTTAGTGACCCGGCCAAACACTGTATGATCATTGTCCAAATGGTGAGCACCATCAGGTTTGGTCACGATAAAAAACTCAAAGGGAGAAGAGGCCTTACTTACATTCTGCTCGCTGTATTTTGCTGCTGAAAAAGCTCCGCGAACATGCCGGTATCCCGCTTCGAATTCGCTGGGAATAAGATAAGAGCCAATCTTTTTTCGGTGGCGGGAGGTTGCCGTATTATCAGAATTCCCACCCTGAATAACAAAATTGGGAGAGACCCGGTAAAAATAGGTGTGATCAAAATACTTGTCCTTTGTTAGCATGATAAAATTAGCGCGGTGTAATGGCGTATCTCTGTAAAGACTAACCTCAATATCCCCAAAACTGGTAATTATTCTAATTCGGGTTTCAGGATTTTCTTCTCCATATTCGGTTAAAGTAGGAATCAGTTCTTCCTGCTCAATAGGAAAGTCAATACTTGTTACGCCTTCTTCTTCAGGAGCTTTGGTTTTGGATTTTTCCTCATCAGAATTCTGTAAAGAATCTATAGAAGAATCATTGCTGACATCTTTATTTTTCAAGGTATCTACGGCCGTATCAGCATTATTTTTCGAAGAAGATTGTTTATCTTCACAACTGCTAAAGATCAAAATAATAGCTAAAGAAAGAATAGTAAGTTTTCGTGTCATGGATTTTCAAGACTTTAAAGACAGGATCCCAAAATTAAAAAAATTACCGCTTCCCGGAATGGATGCGCATAATAAATTAATACCTGCTACAAGAATTGATGAATTTTCTAATCTGGATATAGAAAAAAGGAATCCTTTACAAGCCGGCGTAATGGCTGTTTTTTATCCCGGTACCGACAGTCATACCAAGCTGGTGCTTATTTTACGAAAAACCTACCAGGGAGTACATTCAAACCAAATTGGTTTTCCTGGGGGGAGAGTAGAAGTGTCAGATCGTGATCTGGTGCATACTGCACTAAGAGAAACCGAGGAAGAGGTAGGGATACCGCAATCTGAAATAAAAGTGGTTAAGGAACTTACTAAGTTATATATTCCTCCCAGTAATTTTTGGGTACACCCATTTATGGGGATGCTGGAAAAAACCCCAAAGTTGGTACCTCAGGAAAGTGAAGTAGAACGGATACTGGAAGTAAACCTCGAACATTTTCTGGATAATAAATGCTTTGTAACCCAGACCTTAAGTACCAGTTATACTAAAAATATTGAGGTGCCGGCTTTTAAGCTGAATGACCAGATTGTATGGGGCGCAACCGCTATGATGCTAAGTGAAATAAAGGTATTGCTGGAAAAAGTTCTATAAAATCTTTATTATATTATATTTGCCCGGTTTTCCGGTGAAAAGTATTGCATTAACAGGAATTATTTAAATTGAAGCATGGGCTTGTTTAAAAGAAACCCTTTTGGGCATATATTATTTTTAAAAAAGTGGCTTATCCGCATCTTCGGTGTGCTCACTCATCAGCGATACCAGGGTTTTAATCAATTAAAGATCGAAGGTTCTGAGATCATTAAAGACTTGCCCGAGACCAATGTTTTATTTGTTTCTAATCACCAGACCTATTTTGCCGATGTTACGGCAATGTTTCATGTTTTCAACGCCAGTTTAAGCGGACGGGTAGATACCATTAAGAATATTGGCTATATATGGCAACCAAAGCTGAATATCTATTATGTAGCAGCTAAGGAAACCATGCGATCCGGACTTCTTACCAGGATCATGGCTTATGCAGGTTCTGTAAGTGTAGAGCGTACCTGGCGGGAAAAGGGAAAAGAGGTGGAACGCGACGTTAATCTCAGAGATACTGAAAACATCGGTAAAGCTTTAAATGATGGCTGGGTAATCACTTTTCCGCAGGGAACAACTAAACCTTTTAAACCTATAAGAAAAGGGACGGCTCATATCATTAAAAACTACAAACCTATCGTAATTCCTATTGTAATTGATGGTTTCAGAAGATCTTTCGACAAGAAAGGCCTGAGAATCAAAAAGCGCGGAATTTTGCAATCATTTGTGATCAAGCCACCTTTGGATATTGATTACGAGAACGATTCTATTGAAGAGATCGTCACAAAAATCGAATATGCCATTGAGCAGCATCCATCTTTTTCAAAGGTTATTCCTACGGAAGAGATAGATGAAATGGAAAAGATGAACGAGAAACGCCGTTTTGAATATTAATTCAGGTTCCGGGCACCTATTAATAAAAATAATTTGCAACGTAAACGCTTTTATTACCTCATTAAGATTCAATACCTCGGCTACAGGCTTCACGGATGGCAAAAACAACCTCATGTAAAAACCGTTGAAGGTCTTGTCACTAAAACCCTGCGTTATGTAATGCCTGAGGAAAAATTTAAAATCCTTGGCACCAGTCGTACCGATGCCATGGTTTCGGCTATGGAGAGTGCTTTTGAGCTATTTCTGGATGAGAAACCTCTCCTTGATCAGGATGAATTTTTAAAGCTTTTCAATCTTAATTTACCACAGGACATACGTGCTGTTTCAATTACTGAAGTTGATTCGAAATTTAATATCATTCAGCACCCAAAAAATAAAGAATATTTGTATCTCTTTAGTTTCGGTGGAAAAAACCATCCTTTCTGTGCGCCGCTAATGGCAAATTTTCAGGAAAACCTGGATGTGGAAAAGATGATAGAGGCCGCAGCATTATTCAAGGGACAACATAATTTCAGAAACTATTGCGTCAGGGTTTCAGAAAAGAGCAAATTCGACCGCGAGATCCTTAGCTCAGAAATTATTGAGAATATTGAAATAACCGCGAGTTTTTTTCCAAAATCCACCTACCTGTTCCGCATAAGCGGGGAGGGCTTTTTAAGGCACCAGGTTAGGTTGATGATGGGAAGTCTGGTGCTGGTTGGCCGTGGAGAATTAAGTCTGAATGATATAAAAAACAGCCTTACTTCTGAAACAGAAATGCAAATGGATTATATCGCACCGGCTTCCGGACTAATTCTCAACAAAGTTGATTTTAGTTGATCATTCCTGGGTGACTTCCTCTTTATCCAAAACTGCCAGAGCGCAACGGATTGTCCAGTAATCCAGACTTTCTTCAAAATGTTCGTAATAGGGTTTTAAAGTTTCGGGACTTCCAAGTTCTTCCCTTGCCTTCCTTACCGTTTCGATATCATTTTTATCCACAAACCTGCTCATATCGATTTCTTCCCCATTGGTGTAGAGTTTAGCCAGGTGAGAATAGATGGTAGTGATAGCCAGTTCCCGTCTTTTGGAAATTTCTTCTACTGAAAGCCCTTCGCGGTAAAGGGCCAGGGTTTCTTTATAGGTGTTGCCTTTCTTTCGCTTTTTTGGAGTTCTCTTTTCTTTTGAAAACGCGATGATCTCCTTAATAAACTGAAATCCGTAATCCTGCATTTTTTTACGTCCTACGCCGTTAATTTGTATAAACTCATCATCGGTCATGGGCCGTTCCTTCTCCATTTCCTTCAGGGAAGCATCGTTGAAAATCAGATAAGCCGGAATACCTTCCGCACGAGCAATCTTTAATCTTAATTCCCTAAGTTTTTCGAATAAAGAATTGTCTGCAATTGTTGCAGTCTCTCTTTCTTTGGTGACCTTAGCATTTCGCTCAGGAACTTTCGCCAGTTGAACTTTCTCCTTCTCGAAAAGCACATTTCTAGCCAGGCTTGTGAGCTGCAAATGGTTTTTCTGGTGAAAAGCTATCTCCACATAACCGAGATTAATAAGCTGAATAAGATAGTTTTGCCAATGCTGCCAGGAGGTTTCTTTGCCTACGCCAAAAGTTGGCAAAGCCTGATAATTCTTTGAAAAAACCGATTCGTTTTGTGCTCCTCTCAGCACATCAATAACTGTAGTAAGTGATTCCTGTTCCTTTAATCGATATATGCAGGAAAGGGCTTTCTGGGAAAGAATGGTCCCGTCAAAGAATTTAGGGGGATTTCTGCAAATGTCACAATTCCCGCAATCTTCCTGTTTGAGTTCCCCAAAATAATTCAGCAGGATCTTCCTTCTGCAGGTAAGCGATTCCGAATATTGCTTCATCCTATCCAGTTTTGCCAGTTGTACCTCACTGTTCCCTGCATCTGAAGCGAATTTCTGAAGCTGCACCACATCGGCATAGCTATGAAAAAGCAAAGTGTCTGAAGGTAACCCGTCGCGGCCGGCACGGCCTATTTCCTGATAATAGCCCTCCATATTTTTAGGCATGTTATAATGGATCACCCAGCGGATGTTGGATTTGTCTATGCCCATTCCAAAAGCTATGGTAGCACATATAATCTTACTAGTGTCGTTTATAAAATCGTCCTGGATCTTTATTCTTTTCTCGTGTGCCAAACCGGCGTGATATGCCTCAGCGGCGAAACCTTTGGCCTGCAGTTTGGCAGCAAGTTCTTCGGTGGTTTTTCGGCTCAGGCAATAAATTATTCCGCTTTCGTTTTTTCTTGCACTTATGAATTTTTCAATCTGTTCAAAGCGTTTTAATCCCGGCCGTACTTCCAGGCTTAAGTTTTTCCTGTCAAAAGAAGCGATATGTTTTTCAGCATGGGGAATATTGAGCTGGTTACAAATATCCTGGCGGGTAGCCTTATCGGCAGTAGCGGTTAAAGCGATTACAGGAGTATCAGGAAATCGCTTTTTAAGGTAACCCAATTGAGTATAGGCCGGGCGGAAATCGTGACCCCAGCTCGAAATACAGTGCGCTTCATCTATAGCGATCAAACTCACTTTTCCATTGGAAAGGAAGCTGTCTATCACCTGTAGACTTTCAGGAGCTACGTATAAAAGTTTCAGTTCTCTGTTGTCTATTTTTTTGAAAATATCCTGCTGCTGATTTTCGCTTTGGCTGCTGTTCAAAAAGGCCGCTGGAATCCCGTTTGCGGTAAGGCCGTCTACCTGGTCCTTCATAAGAGCGATCAAGGGAGATATAACCAGGGTGATCTCAGGCAAAAGCAATGCAGGAAGCTGAAAACAGATCGATTTCCCTCCTCCTGTAGGCATAATCACAAGGTTATCGTGACCCTTAAAGATCGATGAAATTATTTTCTCCTGAAGCGGCCTGAAACTTTCGTAACCAAAATATTCTTTAAGCGTATTTAATAAGCGGGATTCTTCCATGCATCAAATTTAGGTTTTTGAAGTGGAAAGAGGAAGTAGGGTTAGCCCTGAAATTTCAATGTTTAACCTAAGGAAGTTATTTAAACCACAAATTAGAAGGAAAACATTTTGTAATTTTACTCTAAGATCATGAAACAACTCACTGTAATTTATCTAAGCCTAACCCTCTTAATGCAGGGTTTTAATCCCGGTCTGAAGGATCTGGTAAGGATGGGGGATATGCTTGAGCATTTGGAATATCATTCTCAAAATTATGGAGATGGTTTTACTGAGTTCTTCTCCAAGCATTACGGAGCCGCAAAAGACGAGCACCATGAGAACAATAAAGAGGAACAGCATGATCATGACAACTTACCTTTTAATCAGCAGAATTCGGCACAAACAGCCTTGTTGTTTTTTATTCCGCAAATAAAAATTCCTTTATTAAAATCACCACAGGTTCAGAAACAATCCTTAAATTTCATCTATAAGGAAAGTCGTTCTACTTTCAGGAATCACGAAATTTTTCAGCCCCCGCGAAACGTGTAATCTACTTTTGTTCTT
>NZ_JBEPWD010000006.1:33053-42945 GCF_041642575.1 Salegentibacter sp.
TCCTTTATTAAAATCACCACAGGTTCAGAAACAATCCTTAAATTTCATCTATAAGGAAAGTCGTTCTACTTTCAGGAATCACGAAATTTTTCAGCCCCCGCGAAACGTGTAATCTACTTTTGTTCTTATAACCTATTAGGTTTTGTTTCATAGATTACACCTGTTATATGCTGTCAAAAATTATTAGTTTCAGTATAAAGAATAAGCTGATTATTCTTTTGTTTACTTCATTTATAGTTGGTTTCGGACTTTATTCGCTTAGCCAGCTCTCAATTGGAGCCGTCCCCGATATTACCAACAACCAGGTACAGGTTATCACAACCTCTCAGAACCTTTCCACCCAGGATATGGAGCAGTTTATCACCTAT
The DNA here is from genome assembly GCF_041642575.1 of Salegentibacter sp. Taxonomy (NCBI): domain Bacteria; kingdom Pseudomonadati; phylum Bacteroidota; class Flavobacteriia; order Flavobacteriales; family Flavobacteriaceae; genus Salegentibacter; species Salegentibacter sp. Next base: position 33,422 of record NZ_JBEPWD010000006.1, read on the forward strand.
CCTGTTGAACTTGAAATGGCTAATTTGCCTGGAGTGATAGAGATCCGCTCTGTTTCAAAATTTGGATTATCAGTGGTTACTATTGTATTTGAAGAGGAGTTGGGAACTTATTTGCCAAGACAGCTTATTGCTGAAAAAATTAAATCGGCTTCAGAGAATATTCCGGATAATTTTGGGAAACCGGAAATGGGTCCAATTACTACAGGGCTGGGAGAGATCTACCAGTATATTCTCGATACTGAACCGGGATATGAAGATCAGTACTCGGCAATGGAACTTAGAACTATCCAGGATTGGATTGTAAAACGACAGCTATCGGGAATTCCCGGCGTGGTGGAAGTGAACAGCTGGGGAGGTAAGCTGAAACAATATGAAGTAGCCATAGATTCAGAAAAACTTATGGCGATGAATATTACTGCCGCTGAAGTTTATACTGCTCTTGAGAAAAACAACAGCATTGCAGGTGGTGGTTATATTGAACGTCTTAATCAGGCCTATTTTATTCGCGGGGAAGGCCTTGTGCATTCCCTGGAAGATATTGAGAACATCGTGGTTAAAAATCCCGATGGAAACCCAATTTATATTCGGGATATTGCAGAAGTTGGCTTCGGAAGTGCTACCCGTTTTGGCGCGATCACAGGTAACGGGGAAGGCGAGAAGGTACTTGGCCAGGTGATGATGATCAAGGACGGAAATTCCAAACAAGTAATTGAAGCCGTTCAGGATAGAGTTGCCGAAGTATCAGAAAGTCTGCCTGAAGGGGTTTATATCAATGCCTTTCTGGATCGCAGTGAACTTATTGAAAAAACAACCTGGACAATTACCGAAAACCTTATTCTGGGTTTTCTTATCGTGATCTTTGTAGTGGTGTTGCTGTTAGGGAACCTGCGTTCGGGATTAGTGGTTGCATCGGTGATTCCTTTGTGTCTGCTATTTGCTTTCTCCATGATGTATCTTTTTGGAGTAGACGCCAATTTAATGAGTCTTGGTGCAATTGACTTTGGGATAATTATAGATGGCGCGGTAATCATTGTTGAGTTTATCGCCTACCAGATGACCATGAAAAGATCTGATCTTGAAAACCTAACCAAGTCTGAATTACGGTTGGCGAAAGATAAAATCACCTATACGGGAGCATCAAAAATGATGAATTCAGCCGTCTTTGGGCAGCTTATAATCCTTATAGTTTTTATACCCATACTTTCTTTAAGCGGGGTGGAAGGGAAAATGTTCCGTCCCATGGCACTTACATTTAGTTTTGCCCTGATTGGAGCTATGATCCTCTGTTTTACGTATGTTCCGGTAATATCCTCTATGGTATTAAAACCCGGAAAATTATCAGAGAAAAACATTTCTGTTCGGCTGATGCGTTTTCTAACCAGACTTTATTCGCCTACAATCGCCTGGGCACTCCAGGCCAAAAAGCTGGTACTCGTGTTGGCTGTATTTATTCTTGCGGTAACAGTGTACATTTTCACCACAATGGGAGGCGAGTTTGTTCCAACCCTCGACGAAGGAGATTTTGTTATTCAGCCGGTTTTAAAAACAGGAACCTCGCTAAGTGAAACGGTAAAACTTACCACCAAAATGGAGAAGATACTGCTGGAATTTCCTGAAGTGAAACAGGTGGTAACCAGAATTGGTGCCGCTGAAGTTCCTACCGATCCAATGTCTATGGAAGAAAGTGATGTGATAATTACTCTAACTCCAAAAAATGAATGGGTAACAGCTGAAACTAAAGATGAGCTCGCTGAGGAATTCAAAGAGGCTCTAATGATTATTCCGGGAATGGAAGTTGAATTTACCCAACCTATTGAAATGCGGTTTAATGAACTTATCACGGGCGTACGTGCCGATATTGCAATCAAGATCTTTGGGGAAGACCTGGAGATCCTTAACCGCAAAGCCCACCAGATAGAAAACCTTATCAGCGATGTGGAAGGGGCAGCCGATATAACCGTTGAAAAGATTGCTGGTCTCCCCCAGATGAGCGTGAAATATGATCGTGCAAAAATTGCCCGCTACGGACTTAATATTTCAGATTTAAATGATTTAATAAGTGCCGGATTCTCAGGTAAAAAAATGGGAAGCGTCTTCGAAGGGGAGAAACGTTTTGATCTTGTGGTGAGATTGAATGAAGAAAACCGAAAAGATATTTCAAACCTGGAAAACCTTTATGTAGACACCCCGGCCGGAAATAAGATCCCTTTAAGTGAATTGGCAAATATAAGTTATCAGAAAGGTGCTGCCAAGATATCCAGGGATGACACCAGAAGAAGGATCGTCGTTGGGGTGAATGTAAGGAACCGTGACCTTCAGTCTGTTGTAGATGATGTGGAGGCGTTGGTGAGAGCGAATATAGATTTACCTCCAGGTTATAACATCACTTATGGCGGGCAATTTGAGAACCTTCAAAGCGCAAAAAACCGATTGAAGATTGCTGTACCGGTGGCCCTGGTGCTAATTTTTATCCTTTTGTATTTCGCTTTCAGTTCGGTGCGGGATGCTCTGATTATATATTCTGCGATACCGCTTGCTGCGGTTGGAGGGGTACTCTTGCTTTGGATACGGGACATGCCTTTTAGTATTTCGGCGGGAGTTGGGTTTATTGCCCTATTCGGAATTGCGGTGCTGAATGGGATTGTGCTTATTGAACATTATAAGGAATTAAAGAGAGAGGGAATGGAACATTCAGATCATTTAATGCAGCAAGGCGCCAAAGACAGACTGAGGGCGGTATTGCTAACGGCCTCGGCAGCTGCCCTTGGTTTCCTTCCGATGGCTGTTTCAGTAGGAGCAGGAGCTGAAGTTCAGCGGCCACTGGCAACGGTTGTAATTGGTGGGCTGGTTACGGCAACCTTGTTAACCCTTGTAGTTTTGCCGGTGCTTTATTCCCTCTTTGGTGGAAAGTCTAAAAAGACGAACGACAATGTCCATTTTAAAAACAGTAAATACAAGTTCCCGATTATTATTCTGATGTTCTCCATTCCTGTTTTTGGGCAGCAGAAAGAACTAAGTTTTGAGGAGGTACGCCAGCTGGCCCTGGAAAATAATTCCGGCTTGAAGGTTTCAGAATTAAACCGTGCTGAAGCTGATGCACTGGTAAATTCTGCTTTCAATTTTAATAAGACCGGAATCTATTACAATTACAATGAAATGGAACAGGGCCCTACAGATGAGCCTTTCAGAATTCTAGGCATTCAGCAGGATTTTTCTTTTCCCAGCGTTTATTTTTCGGCTAAAAAACTGAACAAAGCGAATTTGAGAGTGCAGGAAGAAGCTTATGAGCTCATTAATCTTCAACTGGAAAAAGAGGTGGCATCTTCTTTTTATCAACTTAAATATGAACTTGAAAAAGAAGAGATTTACAGGGTTTTAGATAGTTTATACAGCCGATTTTCTCACGCAGCCACACGAAGGTTTGAACTTGGAGCAACTAACTACCTTGAGAAGATCACGGCGCAGGCAAAACAGCGAGAACTGCAGACGCGATATCAACAAACTGGTGAAGAAGTTAAGGCTGCCTATGAAATATTGTGGAGCAGGGTTCAGGTTGAGGAAGAATTCAGCATAGAGAAAGATAGTTTACAAAAACTGGAAATGACGAGATTGGGAGTAGAGAACCACGCCCTAATAAATTTTTATGAAAGCAGGGAAAATTACTTTACAGCCAGAAACCGACTTGAAAAACAACAACTTTTACCAGATTTCAGCCTGGAATATTTTGAAGGTACAACGCCGGATATAGATTACAGTTTATACGGTTACCAGGTTGGGATTAAAATTCCGCTACTTTTTAGCGGCCAATCATCAAAAATCAAGGCATCTAAGATCGCTATGGACAGGGCAGAGCAGGAAACGCGGAATAACGAGATCCTTCTTGAAACCAAATTTATGCAACTTCAGGCAGAACTTAGAAAATACGAGGAAGCTCTTAGTTATTATGAAAATGAAGGAAGACAATTATCCAGGGAAATCTTGAAAACCGCTAATGGTAGCTACGAGAATGGGGAGATAGATTTTTTCCAATATATTCAGAGTCTCGAAAATGCTTATGATATCCAGTTGTCTTACCTGGAAAATCTAAATGCCTACAACCAGACCATCATATCTCTAAATTATTTAAACCTGTAAATTTTTACCGATGAAATCCATATATAAAATGACCTTTCTTTTAGTTTTGATCCTTACTTCCTGTAAGGAGTCAGCTGAGCAAGCAGTAGTGGAGGAGGAAAAGGATGACCTGATCAGTATCACGAAAGCCCAGTTTCAGGATAGTGAACTGGAAATCGGAAACTTAGAAGAATTTGATTTTCCGGAAGTTGTGCGTAGCAGCGGCCGGATAGATGTGCCCCCGCAAAACAGGGCCAGCATAAATGCATTTATGGGAGGCTATGTCAGGAATATCGAGTTACTGGAAGGAGATCGGGTTTCGCGCGGACAGTTTCTGGTAAGTCTGGAAAGCACCGAATATGTGCAGTTGCAGCAGGATTATATGGATGTGGCCGGGCAACTGGATTACCTGCAAGCCGAATTTGAAAGGCAAGAAACCATGCTTGAAGAAAATATAACCTCTCGGAAAAGCTTTCTAAAAGCCGAAAGCGATTACAAAAGAGCACAGTCGGCTAAAAGCAGCCTGGAAACAAAGCTTAGAATGCTAAATTTCGATCCTAAAAAGGTAGAGGCAGGAGATTTTCGTTCTATCGTAAATATTTATTCTCCAATTAGTGGGAATGCCACTAATATTTCAGTGAGCCGTGGAAGTTTTGTATCTCCAACCGATAGGATAATGGAGATCATCGATTCTGAACATATGCATTTAGAACTGGTGGTGTTTGAAAAAGATGTGCGTAAAATTGAAGAGGGACAGAAAATAATCTTCAATACCCCCGAAGCTTCAGATGAGAATTTTGAGGCCGAAGTAATTCTGGTAGGGAAAACTATAGACCAACAGAAAAGAAATGTGAGGGTTCACGGTCATCTTCCGGATAGTATTGCTTCAGAATTTACGGTGGGAATGTTCGTGGAAGCAAATATTATAACTAGTGAAGCCCAAAAAGCCAGCTTGCCCGAAGAGGCCGTCATAGAGCAGGAAGGGGAATATTTTATTTTGGTACTTGAAAAGGAAGACGACGAAAACTATCACTTTAGAAAGCAAAGCGTCACTCCGGGAGAGACTTTTGGCGGAGTCATTAGCTTGGAAAATACTGAAAGTTTAAAAAATGAATCTGTATTGTTGAAAGGTGCTTTCAATCTAATTGAAGAGGTAGGAGGCGAATAGAATACTCGGAAGGCCGGTAACCTGATTCAAATCATATTAATCGTTTAGGTGGTACTTTAACTTTGCAGCCTAAACTAAACTAAATGAGTTCTGCCCTTATCAGAAAATACAATATTCCGGGGCCCCGTTATACCAGTTATCCTACCGTTCCTTTTTGGGAAGATTCCGGTTTTTCTATCAAAGCCTGGAAAGATAGTCTGCTTGAACGCTTTAGTGAAAACCGGGAAATAAGTCTTTATTTGCACCTGCCATTTTGTGAGAGCCTTTGTACTTTTTGTGGTTGCAATAAGCGCATCACTAAACAGCACGGAGTGGAAATTCCCTATATTGAAACCTTAATACATGAATGGGAACTGTATCTTCAGGAGCTTCCGTATAAACCAATTATAAAGGAAGTGCATCTTGGTGGAGGAACTCCAACATTTTTCTCTCCTCAGAATCTTGAATTTCTTCTGAAGACTATTTTCAGAAAAGCAGAACTTGCCGATGAGGTAGAATTCAGTTTTGAAGGTCACCCCAATAATACTACCAAAGAACATCTTACTAAACTCAATGAATTAGGATTTAGAAGAGTTAGTTATGGAGTTCAGGATTATAATATGAAAGTGCAAATCGCCATTCATAGAATTCAACCTTTTGAAAATGTGAAACGCGCAACCGAAGAAGCACGCGAAGCAGGTTACAATTCTATAGGTCACGATATAATTTTTGGACTTCCATTTCAAACAAAGGAACATATTATTGAAACCATTGAGAAAACCAAACTACTAATGCCAGATCGTATCGCCTTCTATAGCTATGCGCATGTGCCATGGATAAAAGGCAGTGGTCAACGCGGTTTTAATGAGGATGATCTTCCGGATGGGGAAACCAAAAGAGAAATGTATGAAACCGGAAAGCAGATGCTGGAAGAGGCCGGTTATGTTGAAATAGGCATGGACCACTTTGCCCTTAAAACAGATTCTCTCTATAAAGCGGTTGAAGAGAAAGAGCTTCACCGAAATTTCATGGGCTACACCACCTCAAATACCGGTCTTATGATTGGGCTGGGAGTGTCGGCAATAAGTGATAGTTGGTATGGTTTCGCACAAAATGAAAAAACTGTGGAGGCTTATCAGGAAAGAGTGGAGAATGGTGAAATTCCTGTGTTTAGAGGACATATCCTGAATGAAGAAGACCTGATTATAAGGAAACATATTCTTAACCTCATGTGCCGACTGGAAACCAGTTGGGCAGCCCCTGAAGATTATTTTGAAGAACTCCCTGAAGTCCTGGTAAAACTAAGGGAAATGGAAGCCGACGGGCTTGTTGAGTTTTCTGAGACCGGATTATATATTCCGGAAAACGGAAGGCCATTTGTTCGGAATATTTGTATGGCCTTTGATCTAAGATTACAGAGAAATGTTCCTGATACCAGGTTGTTTTCAATGACGATGTAAAAACATATTATTTAAAAAACCACGGAACTCCGTGGTTTTTTTATTTATAAAACTTACCGGAGATTATTCTTCTTTTCCTCCATAGATCATTTTTATAACGATCCAAATAAGGGCGGCACATACCACCACGAAGAAACCGATAATGTAAGTTCCCAATTCCCAATTTACCAGTGCGAGATTATTAGCTAGAGTCATCTTTTTTATGTTTAATGGCAGGATTGAACTGCGGTTATTTTTGGAGTCATTTCAATAGGAGAGAGGTAGGGAATTCCTAATCCCATCCCACGTATTATAAAAAGCAAACCTATAATTACTACAAATACAGGCACAGCTTTAGTGATCTTTTGTCTTACCCCGGCGCCTATGAAATTACCCAGGTAAACCGCTGCGGTCATCATTGGCACGGTACCCAGGCCGAAAAGCATCATATAAAGGCTACCTTCAAGAGCATTTGCTGAAGCTACCGCGCCAAAAACAGCCATATAAACTAAACCACAGGGTAGGAAACCGTTTAGGAATCCTGCGGTGAAGAAGGTGTCGGGGGTTTTCTTTTTCAGGCTTTGTCCGAGCCCCGATTTTACTTTTGAAATAAACCTGTAAACCGGGCCTGAGCCATTAATTTTACCGAATGTTTTATAAGGTAAAAAAATCACCAGGATCATCAGGATTCCCACGGCTATTGATAATTGCTGCTGAAGTCCAAACAGGCCAAAGCTTTTGCCAATTACACCAAATAGAAGTCCTATGAGAGCATACGAGAATATTCTCCCAAGATGGTACAGGCTCACCTGACCCGCTTTCCGTAGAGAATTTTCCCTATCTACCGGGAGTAAAAAGGCAATTGGCCCGCACATTCCTATGCAGTGAAAACTTCCTAAAAGGCCGAATATGAGGGCTGAAATAAGCATATTCTAATAAACGATCTCTTTTTTATACAAGTAAGTTTCACCCTGGTACTCCCAGTGAATGTAGATATTCCATCTTCCCGGTATCAGGTTTTTGTCGGCAATTTCAATACGGTGAGATTCCAGGTTTAAAGGGATGTCAAAATCCAGTTTTGCGTTTGAAGGTCGATAAAAATTCAGATTTCCTGATATTCCATCGAGATTTAGGTCTTCAGGAAATTCAATAAGCCAACCGTTTTCAATTCTGGAATCACTAATATTTTCTGCGAGTTCATTTCCTCTTGTTTCCGCATCTATTTCCTGTTGGAATAAGAGTTCTTTTTTGTAATATTCTTCGGTCACGAGATCGTGATCAAATTTCTTATCGGTAAGCATATTAAATACCAGATAGAGTATAAAACTTATAAAAAGTAATAACCCAATCACAATTCCCGTTCCCCAGTTAATTCTCATATGTGTTTTATTTTCATTAATTAAAACTCCGCGGGCCCATAAACATAGTCTTGGTGGTTTCAATAAGTCTGTCTCCGCTATAAATTCCTATTTCCACTTTTTCCTTTTCATCTTCAAGAGCCGAGGCATTGATCTCTATGAATAAGGTTCCCTCGCTTAATTCCTGTCCCGGTACCACGATCTCTTTATCCTGAACCGGTTTTACCGTGCCCGGATGCGACATCAGTCTAAATTCAATATCACCAAAATCGGCCGTGGTTTTGTTTACCAGTTTATAGGTAAAGACATTGCTTATCACGTTATCGTCCTTATGCTCATAAAGCTGGCCGGGTAGTCTTAAAATTCGAGCTTCTACCTCGCTGCGAACAAACAGCATCCCGACAAGCACCGCGGTTAAAATTCCCAGAACTACCGTGTAGCCTTTCAGCCTTGGAGTAAACCTGAATTTCGCTTTTTTCTCGATATTTTCCTCACTGGCGTAGCGTATAAGTCCTTTAGGAAGATCCACAGCTTCCATCATCGAATCGCAGGCATCTATACAGGCGGTACAATTTATACATTCCAATTGAGTGCCGTTCCGGATGTCTATTCCGGTTGGACAAACCTGTACACACTGAAAACAATCTATGCAATCTCCCTTTCCGCTGGCTTCGCGATCTTCATTCTTTTTGAATTTGGCTCGTCCTTTTTCTTTTTCTCCACGTTTATGATCGTAAGCAACTATAATAGATTTGTTGTCAAGAAGTACACCCTGAAGCCTTCCGTAAGGGCAGGCGATAACACAAACCTGTTCCCTGAACCATGCAAAAACGAAATAAAAAACCCCGGTAAATATAAGTAAGGAAAAGAAGGTGCTTAGATGGTTCATGGGACCATCTGTGACGTATTGTAGTAAACGGTCGCTACCAATCAAATAAGCCAGGAAAACATTCGCAATGAGAAAGGAGATGATGAAGAAAAGGAACCACTTAATTCCCTTTTTTCTTATTTTTTCGGCATTCCATTCCTGTTTACTGAGACGCATTTGCTTCCCGCGGTCGCCTTCTATCCAGTATTCAATTCTTCGAAAGACCATTTCCATAAAAATGGTTTGGGGGCAAAGCCAGCCGCAAAAGATTCTTCCAAAGGCCACGGTAAAGAGGATGATGAAAACCACCCCGATCACCATCATGATCACAAAAATGTGAAAATCCTGAGGCCAGAAAGTAAATCCGAAAATATTGAAACGCCGTTCCAGGATGTTGAACATCAGGAACTGGTTGCCATTAACCTTTACAAAAGGTGCGGCAAAAAGAAAAATAAGAAGCAGGTAACTAACGTATTTACGATAGTCATAGAACCTTCCCTCGGGTTTCTTAGGATAGATCCATTTTCTCTCTCCTTTGGAACCCGCGGTGGCTATGGTGTCTCTAAAGCTTTCGTTGTTTTCCAACTTCTTATTTTCTT
>NZ_JBEPWD010000006.1:43045-52414 GCF_041642575.1 Salegentibacter sp.
TATTTACGATAGTCATAGAACCTTCCCTCGGGTTTCTTAGGATAGATCCATTTTCTCTCTCCTTTGGAACCCGCGGTGGCTATGGTGTCTCTAAAGCTTTCGTTGTTTTCCAACTTCTTATTTTCTTAAATTCAATTTTTCAGTTATTCTGAATCTTCTGTCCAGACATCGCCTTCAGGGGCTTTGGCATCAGATGGATTGGTGCCTTCCAGGCTCATTACGTAACTTGAAACCTGGGCAATTTCTTCAGAACTAAGTGAAGTCTTCCATGCAACCATTCCTTTACCGTCACGACCTCCTTCAGAGATAGTATGGAAAATATTGCTTATTCCTCCTCCAAGGATCCAGTGTTCATCGGTTAGGTTAGGGCCAATTGACCCACCCCCATCGGCGCGGTGACACGCTATACAGTTTGCCATATATATTGTTTCCCCGGCTTCAAGATCAGAAGCATCAGTAAGCATTTCTACGGTGGAAGCATCCAGTAGATCCGGATTTTCTTTCTTATAAGCTTCAACTTCTTCTTTGGCTTTAGCAACTTCAGCTAAATATTCTTCCGATTGATCGGCTCCGTCGAAAACGTGGTACCGGGCCATATAGATAACTGCGAAAATGATACTGATATAAAAACCATACAACCACCAGGCGGGGAGATCGTTATCTAATTCCCGGATTCCATCGTAATTATGATCCAGGATAATCTCATCTTCTTTTTCTAAAGGTTTTTTGGTGAGCATCTTATCATAAATGCGCCTGAGCCATGCTTTACGTTTTTCGTATTTAGAATTTTCCAGTTCAGAAAACTTTGCCCGCCCTTTCTCATCAAGGCTGTTTTGCACCATATTTTTTAGGGCTGCGAGAGAAGCTTCAATAGCGATAGCGATGATAAGGATCAAACCTAAAACAAACCAAACAAAAGGATATTGCTGGAATACCCATTCTGTGTCGGTTTCAATGCTTAATTGCATTAAGAGGAATGCCAGGAACACAAATCCTGCAATTCTTAAGTATGACGAAATAGATCTCATAATTCGTTATTTTCTTGGTTTTGGTCTAAGGGTAGCTGACTTACTTCATTGATATGTTCCTTTTTCGCGGTAAAAACCCACCAGAATAAGGCGACAAAAAAGATGAAGAAAATTAGCAGAGAGATGATGGGGTAGATCGTTACCCCATCTATAGCTTCAAGATTTCCTTTTATGAACTTTAACATGATTATTCGTTTTTAGCTGAGATTTCACGGGCATCCTTTACCTTGATATCGGTTCCCAAACGTTGCAGATAGGCAATAAGTGCCACTATCTCCCGGTTACGCATTTCTACGAATTCGGTATTGTTCTCTTCGGCGTATTCCTTATCAGCCTGATAAGTACGCGCGAAGTCAGGATCAGAATGAAGATTTTCCTCAATTTCAGTTCCTTGTTCAAGCATCCATTGCTGCGCATTTGCGATCTCTTCTTCAGTATATGGAACTCCCAGCGTGTTAAGAGCTCTCATCTTAGCTTCGGTATCACTCTTATCAAGCTCATCAGTAATCAACCATTGGTAAGCCGGCATAATCGAACCTGAAGAAGTACTCTGCGGATCATACATGTGGTTCAGGTGCCAGTTATCAGAGTATTTACCCCCCACCCGCATTAGATCGGGGCCGGTACGTTTACTACCCCATAAAAATGGATGGTCGTAAACATATTCACCCGATTTGGAGTATTCGCCATAACGTTCTACTTCACTTCTAAAAGGCCTGATCATTTGGGAGTGGCAACCAACGCAACCTTCCCTGATGTAGATATCACGCCCTTCAAGCTCCAGTGGCGTATATGGTTTCACGCTGGAAATCACCGGTACATATTCGTCTACCATCAAGGAGGGGACAATTTGTACAATTCCACCAATCAGGATAGCGATAGTAGCATAAATGGTTAATTTAATTGGTCTTCTTTCCAACCAGGTGTGGTAACCTTCCCCGGTTACACGTTTACTGGTAACCTTTTGTAGCGGTGCAGCTTCGGCTAGTTCATCTTCAACGGCGCTTCCCTGTCTTACAGTTTTTACGATGTTATAAAGTAAGATGAAAGCTCCAATGATATATAAACTACCTCCAATGGCACGCATCCAGTACATCGGGATGATTGAGCTTACCGTTTCAAGGAAGTTTCCGTAGGTAAGGGTTCCGTCCGGATTGAATTGTTTCCACATAGAAGCCTGAACGAAGCCGGCAACATACATCGGTAGGGTATAAATAATAATCCCTAGTGTACCTATCCAGAAATGCGCATTGGCAAGTTTAATAGAATAGAGTTTTGTTTTGAAAAGTCTCGGTACCATCCAGTAAACCATACCAAATGTCAGGAAGCCGTTCCAGGCCAATGCCCCAACATGTACGTGGGCGATAATCCAATCACTAAAGTGTGCAATAGCATTTACGTTCTTAAGGGAAAGCATTGGTCCTTCAAAGGTTGCCATCCCGTAACCGGTAATAGCTACCACCATAAATTTAAGAACAGGATCTGTTCTTACCTTATCCCATGCTCCCCGCAGGGTTAAAAGTCCGTTGATCATACCACCCCAGGATGGGAACAACAACATTACCGAGAAGGCAACCCCAAGATTCTGAGCCCAATCTGGCAGAGCAGAGTAAAGCAGGTGGTGTGGACCGGCCCAGATATAAATAAATATCAGGGACCAGAAGTGGATAATTGATAAGCGGTACGAATAAACAGGCCTGTTGGCCGCTTTAGGAACAAAGTAGTACATAAGACCAAGGAAAGGTGTAGTAAGGAAAAATGCCACCGCATTATGCCCGTACCACCACTGAACAAGGGCGTCCTGTACTCCGGAGAAAATAGAATAACTCTTAAAAGCTGAAACAGGAATTTCAAGGTTATTTACAATATGCAAAACAGCAACGGTCACAAAAGTTGCCAGGTAAAACCAGATTGCCACATACAGGTGGCGTTGCCGGCGTTTAATCATGGTCATAATAAGATTTACCCCAAATGCTACCCAAACAATGGTTATTGCGATATCAATAGGCCATTCAAGCTCGGCGTATTCTTTGGAACTGGTATAACCCATTGGAAGGGTAATAGCAGCGGCAACGATAATGGCTTGCCAACCCCAGAAGTTTATTTTACTAAGCGCATCGCTCCACATCCTGGCTTTAAGAAGGCGTTGCGTGGAGTAATATACTCCGGCAAAAATGGCGTTTCCTACAAAGGCAAAGATCACTGCGTTGGTATGCAGCGGTCTTAAGCGGCCAAAACTTAACCAGGAAATACCATCGGTAATATTAGGAAATAGAAACATAAAGGCCAGAAGCAGGCCCACACTCATCCCCACAATACCCCACACGAGGGTGGCAATGGTAAAATTCTTTACGATCTTATTATCGTAATAAAACTGTTCTGTTTGCATAGTTATTCAGTTTTCTCTTGTTTGGTGGTTTTATTTTTGGATTTTGAGTTTACTAATTCGTCTTCAAACAGCATACGGACCGAAGGGGTATACATATCGTCATACTGGCCCTTTTTTACCGAAAAGATAAAAGCTATAAAGAAGATTATTGCTACCAGAACACTTAGTGCCAGTAGGAGGTAGATAATATTCATAGTTTAGTTTATTGCACCACAAAAATAATGGCAGGTTAATATTTAAAATATGACCTCAATCAGGTTTCAAACCTTTATGGTTTCTTAAGTGTTTTCCCGCAAGGTTTGTAGCCAGACTGGTAAAAGCCACTATACTAATTGAACTCAGGGGCATAAGGATTGCGGCGATCACAGGCATTAAATTCCCGGTAACCGCAAATGCCAGACCCACAACATTATAGCACAGGCTCAAGACAAAACTCCATTTAATGATCTTCATCCCTTTTTCTGAAATCTCAAAAAAACCATCCAGATCTTTCAACCTGGAAGCATCCAGTATCCCGTCACAGGCTGGAGAAAAAACATTTATGTTTTCAGAAACCGATATCCCTACATCACTTTGGGCCAATGCCCCGGCATCGTTAAGTCCGTCACCTACCATCATCACTTTGTTTCCTTGCTGCTGAAGTTTTTTAATAAACTCCAGTTTATCTTCCGGCTTCTGATTGAAATAATACTTGGTTTGGAGCGGGAGCATTTTCTCCAGGCGCTCTTTCTCGCCATCATTATCTCCTGAAAGTATAAAGATTTGTTTTCCCTTTCCGAGTTTTTCAAAAAGTTCTTCCAGACCATCACGATAAGAATTCCTGAATATAAACCTTCCCTTGTATTCCCGATTACTGCTAATATGTACGGCGGTTTTATTGGCCTGCCTGGTTTCGGTAAGAGGCTGCTGTACGAATTCCGCCGATCCTATTTTTAAATTACTTTGTTTATGTTTTGCTTCAATACCTTTACCTGTGTGTTCTATAAACTCATCGGGGGTGAGGATCTCATTCTTATTCAGAATATCATATAACTGCCGGCTGAGAGGATGTCCTGAGGCTCGCAGACTCCCACTAAGCAGTTTTTCTTCTTCTGAAGTAAGCTTAAGACCTTCGTAATAGATCTCAGCCTTTTTATTGGTGGTGATCGTTCCTGTTTTATCAAAGACAAGGCTATCGATCTGGGCCATCTGCTCAATGATCCCTGCTTCCTTCAGGTAGAATTTATTTCTTCCGAAGATCCTAAGGAGGTTACCTAATGTAAATGGTGTAGCCAGTGCTATGGCGCAAGGGCAGGCAATGATGAGTACGGCGGTAAAAACGTTTAAAACCTTTGAAGGATCATAAAACATCCAAAAAAGGCTGGAAAGAATAGCTATACTTAGCACGGCGGCGGTAAAACGTTTACTGATCTGGTTGATAAGGCTTTGAAAAGAGGAATTCTTATTCTTTTTAAAGATCTCATTGCTCCAGAGTTTTGTGAGATAACTCTGATTTATCGCTTTTATCGCTTCAATTTCTATTAATCCGCCTTGCTGGCGCCCCCCGGCAAACAGCGTTTCCCCCTGGAATTTCTCTACCGCTTCAGCTTCTCCGGTAACGAAACTGTAATCGATTAAGGCGTCGCCGGTCATCAGGACGGCATCTATGGGAATCAATTCCCCGTTTCTTATTAGGATACGGTCTCCCGGTTCTATATCGTAAACCTGCACTTGTTCTTCAGAATTATCTGAAGCCAAACGGGTGACTCCAATGGGGAAATAAGATTTATAATCCCTTTCAAAAGAAAGATAGGAATAGGTTTTCTGCTGGAAGAATCTTCCTAAAAGCAGGAAAAACACTAATCCTGTTAAGCTATCAAAAAAACCGGTTCCCAGGTCTAAAGCTATCTCGGCGGTACTGCGAAGAAATAACACAGCTATCCCCAAAGCAATAGGCACATCTATATTTAACATATTGGCCCGAAGTCCTTTATATGCTGAAATAAAATATCCCGAACCGGAATAAAATACAACCGGAAGGGAAAAAGCGAACATCATCCAACGGAAGAGGTGTTTAAAGCGTTCGAGCCAAAATTCATTTACCTCAAAGTATTCGGGAAAGGAAAGGAACATCACGTTCCCAAAGGCAAAGCCGGCCACACCCAATTTATAGATGAGGCTTCGGTTTATATCCGGTTTTTTTTCATCAAAATCTTTGAGAGAAATATAGGGTTCGTAACCAATTCGGCTTAAAAGATAAGCCAGTTCTTTTAGGGAAACATCTTCAGTATTATAAGTAATACGAACACTTTTCCGTGGGAAATCCACTTGTGAAGTTTTTACACCGGGGGTAAGTTTATTAAGATTTTCCAGCACCCAGATACAGGAACTACAATGCATAGACGGAATGAGCAGGTTTACCACCTGAGTGTTCTTCTCATTAAATTCCACAAGCTTGTTAACGATTTCTTTATTGTCAAGAAAATCGAATTTTCGCTCTGTAGCAGCTGGAGAGATTCCCGGGTTGTTTTCCAGGTCATAATAATAGGAAAGATCACTTTCGTTAAGGATCTCATAGACTGTTTTGCAGCCTGTGCAGCAGAAATCCTTTTCCTGAAATCTTAAATGCTCTTCTTTACATTCTTCACCACAGTGAAAGCAACTAGTCATATACAAGGTAGATTTTGCGGCAAATTTTGGGCAATTGTACCGGTTGAAATATGATTTAAATCAGGTTTTTGAGTTAATTAAGCTTTGTTCTATTAACTTTTGCAAGTTAAATTTAGGAAAATTTTAATAATTGGCTTTTTTCGGTTGTTAAACTTTCCTCTTTATTTTTCTGCGCTTAGAGATGATGTTTAGGTAGAAATAACCTATTAATCCAGCGATTAGGGAGGCAAGGAGAATTCCGATTTTTGCCTGGGCCTGTAAGGCTTCATTTACAAATGCGAGTTCGGTAATAAATAAGGACATAGTGAATCCAATGGCAGAAAGAAATCCGAGGCCGTAAATATGTTTCCATTTTACATTTCTGGGTAGCGCCGATATTTTAAAGAGAACCATTAGCCTGGTAAAGATCACTATTCCGAAGAATTTACCAAAAATGAGTCCTAAGATTACCCCGAGGGTTACCGGGCTATGAAGAAGATCAAAAGAAGCCGAATCTATGGTGACACCAGCATTAGCAAAAGCGAAAATGGGGAGCACCACAAAACTCACAAAAGGATAAAGAGCATGTTCGAGCCGTTGCAGGGGAGGAGTTGCATCTTCGGTTAGCGAAGAAAATTTTTCTATGCTATGGGTGATTTTTTCTTCTGCTTCAACGGGATTTTTTTCTCTGTCTCTAAAATGCTGTTTTATTTCAAACGAAAGCATTTTTGCCTTCCGAAGAAAAAGCGGGGTATTTATTCGTTTTGAAGTTGGAATGGCAAAAGCAGCCAATACTGCAGCGATGGTTGCATGAACCCCTGAAAGCAATATTGCTAACCATAAACCACCTATTCCCATAATGGCATAGAAGAGCGTATTTCTTATCCCAATAATATTTGCGGTTATTAGAATTAAAAGAAAGAAGGCACCCACTGCCAGGCTTTCAATAGAAATCTCTGAAGTATAAAAAAATGCGATAACCAGTACTGCCCCGAGATCATCCACAATTGCAATTGCAGTTAAAAGAATTTTCAAGCTAAATGGAACCCTGTCGCCAAGTAAATAAAGGATTCCAAGCGCAAATGCGATGTCGGTAGCCATTGGTATCCCCCAACCTGAAACTCCTGGTCCACCGGCATTAAAGTAGTAATAGATAGCCGCCGGAACGAGCATACCCCCAATCGCTGCAGCCACAGGTAAGATAGATTTACCAAAACTGGACAATTCTCCTTTTAGGATCTCCCTTTTCAGTTCCAGCCCGATTATAAAAAAGAAAATAGACATCAGGCCATCATTTATCCAATGCAGGAGGTTTTTTCGTAGGACAAAATCATTGATCCCAAGATGGATATATTGTTTCCAGAAGTTATGATAGGCTTCAGCAAGAGGAGAGTTAGCAACGATCATGGCCAGGATTGCCGAAAAGATCAACACCAGACCAACCGAGGTCTGTTTTTCAATGAAATTTTTTATGGGCAGTAAAAAATAGAGATCCAGGCCAGTTTTTTTCATAATTCAGCTGCTGATTTTGATTTAAAGTTACAACCCCTTAAAAATAAGGAATATGATAAGGCTCAGGTTTTAAGTTATAAATATAATTGGTATTTGTACCTGGGGCATAAAATGTGGAAATCACGAACAAGGAAACTGCAGATACTTGAGAAAGTTTAACGCCTAAGTATGGTTTTCTGTATTAAATGCACAAGCCTTATACGCTGGCACAAAATATGTTAAAGACCTGTGCGTTTTAATCTTATAATTTGAAGACCCAGTTTTATAACCCAAATACTATGAAAAAGATACACGTGTATATATTTAGTTTCCTTCTTTCCATTCCTGCATTAAGCCAGGCTCAAAGTTTTAGCGAAGATCAATCGGTGACCGAACAGGTTTTAAGTGAACTTAACAGGGAGCGAAGCCTCTTAAGCCGAAATCTCGATTTCAGAATCAAAGAGATCGATTCTAAGATCAGTACTCTGGATGAGAGTATAAAAAATTCCAATTCCTCGGCTGAAAAGGTGGAAAAGCTTTTGGAGCGTGTAAAATACCTGGAAGAAAGACAGGAGGAGCTGGATAAGAATACGGTGAGTGTTTATAAATACAATTACAGTTCTGCCGTACTTAATTTGGCCTCCATGGAGCGGGAAATAAAACCTTTGAACCTCTTCAACAGTTCGCGAGAATTCTATTCCACCCTGGACCAGGTGAGCAACCCTATGAACTATGATGGTTACCAGGAATGGTTTGGTACTTTTAAAAAATATGTGGATGATGAAAAAAAGGATGATGCCCGGCTGGATGCTTTAAGTCATATCCTAAACGTAACCGGCGACCTGACCAAAGGAACGCCTTTCACCGGGATGCTGGCCGGAAGCCTGTTTGACGGAATTGGCAGTTTTATCAATAACCTTAAACGCCGTGACCAGGACCTTAGAGAGCGTAGTACCGAAATGCTGAAACTTACCACCACAGTGGCCCAGTTTACCCATGATAAGGATCTTATAGAAACCGAATGGGAATCTATCAATAAGAGTTTAAATGAGTTGAAGGAACTTCAGAATAAAGCCTTGAAAGAGAATCTTACCGGGATGCTGGGAATCAACCTCAAAGAATTCGAAAAGAACTTCACCAACGAAACCGATGCTAAAAAACGAACTCAATATATTCTTGACATCTCTAAGGTCGCCGAAAACAAGATTGTAGAGGAAAAGGCGAAAAACCCCGAGAACTGGAAACAGGATTACCACGACCAAATGATCGCCGTGCAGAATCTTAAGATAAGGTTCGGGACTATCACCTTCAGGATCCTGGAGAACCTCAACAAATATGAGCACCTGATAGAAAAATATAAGGAAGACAAATACCTTAAAGACAGGATGGCTCAGCTTAAATTGAAATTAGACCTGGTGAGAAACAGTTTTGAAAACACCTTTAATCCACAGGAATATATCAAGGCCTCTAATGAGATGTATGTGGTAGAGTAGGTTTAAGAAGCAAGATTCAAGAAACAAGATTAGCCTGTATTTTCATTAATTTTTAAATACCTTTTAAATTGGCTGAAAATAGTAGGGGTTTTTATTCTTCAGTATAAACTTTAAGTCTTTTTCCTACCTTTATGGGAAAGATTAATTAATGATAAAAAGAAAGAGGTATTCCCTTCGGCGTCCCAAATCTAATAAAGCGCTACATCAGGCTCCGGGCACGGCGACTTATGTGGGCCATAAGGAGTCGGTTGAGACTAAACTGGAGGTTATTGATTATAATAAAAAAAGCTATGAACGCTTTATCTCCAAAACTCCTGAGGACGCTTTTAAATTTGAAGCA
>NZ_JBEPWD010000007.1:0-14271 GCF_041642575.1 Salegentibacter sp.
ATTTTACCGAGTTTATGATAAAAAGGCATAATACTAATTTTTTTAGGCCTCCCAATTTTATAAAGAAAATTGAGAATTTACTATTTTTTAGGCTTTAAATTTCCTTAAAAACAAATATCGGGAATTTTATACCAAACATTCTTAAAACATCACTAAATCCCTGGTGCAAATTGTAATGAATTAGATTCGCTTTCGATTAACTATATATGGAAAAAATTAAACTCAGCATACTCGATCAATCAATAGTAAGAACCGGAAATACCGCGCAGGAAGCCTTACAGGAAACCATAACCACCGCTAAACTCGCCGATAAACTAGGTTATCACAGGTTTTGGCTTTCTGAACATCATAATTCAAAATTTATCGCCGGTTCGGCCCCGGAAGTTATATTAAGCCGGCTTGGAGCTGAAACCAAAAATATCCGACTAGGATCTGGCGGGATTATGCTCCCCAATCACAGTGCTTTTAAGGTTGCCGAAAATTTCAGAACTCTGGAAGCGCTCTATCCAAACCGCATTGATTTGGGAATGGGCCGCGCTCCGGGAGGAGATCGCGTAAGCGCTTACCTTTTAAATCCCTCAAACACCTTTAAAGAGGAAGATTATTTAACGCAGCTGGAACATCTTCAGCATTTTTTCACCGACACCGCAGGCACTGAAAAAGGCAAAATTTATGCTATCCCCCAAGTGAATTCCATACCACAGCAATGGATCCTGAGTTCTAGTGGTGGCAGCGCCAAAATAGCTGCTGAAATGGGAATGGGCCTCTCTGTGGCTAAATTCATTAACGGGCTGGTTTCTCCTGAAGTGGTCAGGGAATACCGTAAACTCTTTAGAGCTTCAGAAACCCTGAAATCTCCAAAAGCATTTGTATCGGTGTTTTTGATGTGTGGTGAAACCGAAGAGATCGCTGCCAATATGCGGAAATACATCGAATATATACTGCTTCAATTTGAACGGGGAAACTTTCAGAATTACCCCGAATTTTCAGAAATAGAGAAATATGAGTTCAACGAAGGAGAAAAAGAATTACTTCAACGAAATGCAGGACGAATTGTTTCAGGAACAAAAGAATCTGTTAAAGAACAACTACAACAACTTGCCGCTGATTTTGAGGTAGACGAAGTGATGATATCTACCATGAGTTATTCAAAAGAATTGCGTCTTAGGTCTTTTGAGCTCGTAGCTCAGGCCTTTGATCTAAAACCAGAAGCCTAAGTTAAAGAACCAGGTACTGGAGCTTGATTCCGGTGACCAGGTATATTTGACCTCAAGCGGCCCAACAAAGGACTCAAATCCATACCCAAGGGCATAACCCGTAAAATCGGGAGAGGAAAACCAACCCCCGGTAGAATACAACCTGTTTCCTACATTGGCAAAATTAGCACTGCCAATAACATGATGCCTTCTAATGAATTCGTAATCAATTTCTACAAGCGCTTTTACAAAGCTATCTCCTGAAATACTTATAAAATCATACCCAAAAAAGGGCATAAAATTATTGATCATATTATTACCATAACCGCCTAGAAAAAAGTCCAGGCTGTTGGTGTTATCATTTCCTATTTTCAAGCCCGCTGAAGAATCCAGCCGAAGTGACAATTTATCAATAGGAGTAACCGCATAGCCAATTTCCCCCTGTGCGATAGAGAATTCAGAAAAATCTTCATTGTAATCTGAAGAGAAGAGATAAAGATGAAAATCGCTATTAAAGTAAAGACCTTTGGACGGGAAATATTTATTATCATAAGAATCATACCTCAATTTCCCGAAACCACTTAAAAAATGACTGTTTTCAAATACATTGTCGGCCAGTTGAAGGGCATTTCGCTCCAGGGTTTCGGTTTTTATCTTTAAAAATTTATGTTCGGCCCCTATTCCGAAAGAAAAAACCTGCTTGAACAAAGTTTCAAAATAGACCTGATTGGTAAAATCTATATGGTCAATATTAATTTTATTAAGCGCTTCCTCTTCTAACCCGGCATTCTCCCTGGCAAAATCAAATGAAATATCCTCACTGAATTTATTATATCGGGAACGAACCCCCAAACTCCAGTAATAACCTTTATCGAGATAGTAATCAAAGTTATACCTAAAATTATCGCCCAAAATCACATCAAGAGAAGTTACATCGTTGGTGAAAAGTAAACTTTTATGGGTTATATTAAACAAAGCCCCGCTGCGGTATAACTCGTCGTAATGAACTCCCAGCCTGAGATAAGTTTTATTCTCACTTTCCTCAATTTGCATGGCCAGGGTATAGAATTTATCGTCCTCATTGGGGATAAACCGATAATTTATCCGGTTAAAATTCCCGGTAGCTGAAAGGTTATTGATGCCGTTATTAAGGTCCTCAAAAGTAAATTTGGTGAAATAATTAATCCGAAGTTTACCCATAATGTACTCCCGGGGATAGTTATTGTTGCCTTCCAGGGTAAGGTCACTTATTTGCAAGGTATCGATTCGGGGGATAAAAAATTCTGAAGCCTTTCCTTTTTGCCTTTTAGAAACCTCCTTGAGATCATAAATTCTTTCCTGGGTAGCCACCACCCCGGAATCTATGATTTCTTTTCCTCTATCGAAAGACAAGATTGAAAATTTCGAGATGTCAGGTTTGATATAAATATCGGTTTTAGGAATTTTCTCCTTCATTTCATTTATTGTCCTGAAATTGCTCACCTGGGTAAGAATATCAAAGACCCCTTTTAACTCCGAACGGTCCATAAGACTGTCTTGTACATCTACACCTATAACAAATTCGGCTCCACGCCGGCGCAATTCCTCTACCGGGTAATTATTAGCTACTCCACCATCGGTAAGAAGTCTGTCCCCAATCTTAACCGGGCTAAAGACAGAGGGGATAGCCCCGCTAGCCGAGACAGCCTGTGCCAGGGAACCTTCATCTAGGATCACTTCCTCTCCGGTTTCCACATCGGCAGCAATACAAAAGAAAGGTATTGGCAAATCGTCAAAACTGTCGATATTCCCTATATGCATTGTTAAACCAGACATAAGGTTATAAATATTTTGGCCACGGGAAAGTCCTGAAGGCAAACCTATCTTATACCGATCAAAGGGTAAGGTTAAAGCGTATTTTTCAGAATCTTCCTTTTCATAGAAAGTTTTTGCACTTCTGGGCAAATCGTCCTGGATAAGAATATTAAAATTGGTTTCGTGAAAAATAGAATCCAGCTCATCTGCCGTATAACCAGCAGCGTATAGTCCTCCAATTATAGCTCCCATACTGCTTCCACCAATATAATCAATGCGAATTCCGGCTTCTTCCAGAACTTTTAGAGCCCCAATATGCGCCAGACCTTTTGCTCCTCCTCCACTAAGCACTAGTCCAACCTTAAGGTCTTCTTCCTGTGCATTTCCGAGGAAAGACACGAGTACCATAATTAAAAAGAGGGTCTTTTTCATCTTAATTTGAATGATAATGCTGATAAATAATCGCGGCCCTGGCATTTCCTATAACTTCGCCTAAATCCTTTTGCGAGGCTTCTTTAATTCTTTTTACAGACCTAAAATGCTTTAGCAACTCCACTACCGTCTTTTCTCCTATTCCTGAAATCTCTTCAAGTTCAGTATTTAGGGCTGCTTTGCTTCTCTTATTTCTATGGAAGGTAATCCCAAAACGGTGTGCCTCATTTCGCAATTGCTGGATGATCTTCAAGGTTTCAGATTTTTTATCCAGGTATAGCGGAATTGAATCCCCGGGATAAAAGATCTCTTCCAGGCGTTTCGCTATTCCTATGATGGCGATTTTTCCTCGTAAACCCAGGCTATCCAAGGCTTTTACTCCCGAAGATAATTGCCCTTTACCGCCATCTACAATAATTAATTGCGGTAAAGGTTCTCCTTCATTAAGCAAGCGTCGGTATCTCCTGAAAACGACTTCTTCCATAGAAGCGAAATCATCGGGGCCTTCCACGGTTTTGATATTAAATTTACGATAATCTTTTTTACTGGGCTTCCCATTTTTAAAGACTACGCAGGCCGCCACGGGATTACTTCCCTGGATATTGGAATTATCAAAACATTCTATATGCCTTGGCTCTTCATGAAGCCTAAGATCTTCTTTCATTTGGGCCATCACGCGATTAACATGCCTGTCCGGATCTACGATTTTCATCTGTTTAAATCGCTCCTGCCTGTAATATTTTGCATTTCGCTGAGATAATTCCACGATCTTCTTTTTATCACCCAACTTCGGAACGGTAACTTTTACATTCTCTCCTGCTTCAACTTTAAAAGGCACGTAGATCTCCCTGGAGTTTGAATTAAAACGCTGTCTTATCTCAGTAATTGCCAGTTCAAGTAATTCCGAGTCACTTTCATCGAGCTTTTTCTTCATTTCAATGGTATGACTTCTGATGATCGCCCCGTGAGAAAGCTGAAGAAAATTCGCATAACCATAACCTTCATCACTAACAATGGAGAAGACATCCACATCACTTATCTTCGGATTAACCACGGTTGATTTAGACTGGTAGTTCTCCAGTATATCAATTTTATTTTTTATCCGTTGAGCATCTTCAAATTCCATCCGCTCTGCATGCTCTTTCATTTGCTCTCTAAATCTTTGAAGGGAATCCTTGAAATTTCCCTTAACGATTTGACGTATGGCTTCTATATTTCTATTGTATTCTTCTTCCGCCTGTTTACCTTCACAAGGTCCTTTGCAGTTTCCCAGATGGTATTCGAGACATACTTTATACTTTCCTGCCCTTATTTTATCCTCGGCAAGGTCATAATTACAGGTTCGTAATTTGTAAAGCCCTTTTATAAGATCCAGCAGTGTATTCACCGTTTTAAAACTCGTAAAAGGGCCATAATATTCACTTCCGTCTTTTATGAGTTTTCGGGTTGGAAATACCCGCGGAAAACGTTCGTTTTTTATGCAGATCCAGGGATAAGTTTTATCATCCTTTAGCATCACATTAAAGCGCGGCTGATGTTTTTTGATGAGATTATTTTCCAATAAAAGTGCATCGGTCTCTGAAGCGACAACAATATGTTTTATCTCGTGAATCTTCTTTACCATCACTCCAATCCTATGACTGTCGTGGCGTTTGGTAAAATAAGAAGTAACCCGTTTCTTTAAATTTTTAGCTTTTCCAACATAGAGTATTCTCCCGTTTTTGTCAAAGTACTGATACACTCCGGGACTATTAGGTAGGGTTTTAAGCTGAAGATCTAAAGCAGGCGTTTCCATTATCCCAAAGGTATAGTTTTTTAAGTTTTACAGCAGCTATTTATAAGTCTGCTTGAGCCGTTAAAGTTTTTTAAAATAAAATTTTCAGAATAATATATCCTGAAAATCTTTCGAGCAACTCTTCAGATATTTAACACTGAAGCAAAAATAATTTCCAGGACTCTCTTCTCATTTTTCGCACTTCCTTAAGAAAGAAACTTTGCCTTTTTACTATCTTGCAGTATGGAGAAAACCGTAATAGGGCGATTTGACAAAGCAGATTTTCCTGCACTTCACCTTAATGATATCGCTATAAAAGTTGACACTGGAGCTTATACCTCATCAATTCATTGCGAAAATATAAGGGAAGAAGATGATTTATTGCTGTGTACTTTTCTGGATGACGAACATCCACTTTATAACGGAAAAGAGTTCAGTTTTAAAGATTACGACATCGTCTTTGTACGCAGCAGTAACGGAATAATTCAAAAAAGATATCAGGTAGAGTCTACCATTAAAATTTTTAATAAGGTTTACAAAATTTCGCTTTCTTTGTCGTCCCGTCAGGAAATGCGTTTTCCGGTTTTAATAGGGCGAAAATTCCTTACTAAAAAATTTATTGTAGACACCCAACTCACTGACGTTTCTTTCAATCTAAAACAAAATGAAAATAAGAATCCTATCCAGGAATAGCCATTTATATTCAACACAAAGACTCGTAGAGGCCGCAAAAAAGAGGCATCATGAGGTAGAAGTTATAGATCCGCTAAAGTGTGACCTGGTGATAGAGAAACGTAAACCATCTATTTTCTATAAAGGTAAAGCTATTGAAGGTACCGATGCAGTTATTCCAAGGATTGGAGCTTCGGTTACTTTTTACGGAACCGCCGTGGTAAGACAGTTCGAAATGATGGGTGTCTTTACCACCACAGAATCTCAAGCGCTAGTTAGAAGCCGCGATAAATTAAGAAGTTTACAAGTACTATCCCGTGCCAGACTCGGGTTGCCAAAAACGGTCTTTACCAATTATTCCAGAGACGTATCGGAAGTTATTGACCACGTAGGAGGAGCGCCATTAATTATCAAGTTACTTGAAGGTACCCAGGGATTAGGAGTGGTTCTCGCTGAAACAAAAAACGCTGCCGAATCGGTTATCGAAGCTTTTAACGGGCTACAGGCCCGGGTAATCGTGCAGGAATTCATCAAAGAAGCCGGAGGTGCCGATATTCGGGCATTTGTGGTGGACGGTCATGTGGTTGGAGCGATGAAACGACAGGGAAAAGAAGGAGAATTTCGCTCTAATCTTCACCGTGGTGGTTCAGCCTCTATCATTCAGCTTAGCGATGAAGAGGAAAATGCTGCCATTAAAGCCGCCAGAGCTATGAGCCTTGGAGTGGCCGGAGTAGATATGCTCCAAAGTGCCCGTGGACCTTTAATACTTGAGGTAAATTCTTCGCCTGGCCTGGAAGGCATTGAAGAAGCCACAGGCAAGGACATAGCAAAATCTATTATTCGATTCATAGAAAGGAATGTATAATATATGCCAAAAATAACCGAGGATAATGTTCTGGAAATCCTGGGTGAAAAGGTTTTACCCGGGAAAAGCGCCACTATCAATTTCAATATGGCAAAACTCTACACTACCACTTCGGTAGATGTACCTGTAATTATTGAGCGTGCTAAAAAACCGGGACCGGTAGTACTTTTAACCGCCGGAATTCACGGTGACGAAATCAACGGGATTGAAGTAGTTAGGCAAATAATTTCCAAAGGCATAAACAAACCCCTGAAAGGTACTATCATCTGTATTCCGGTGGTAAATATCTTTGGATTTCTTAATCTAAGTCGCGAATTTCCAGACGGAAGAGACCTTAACAGAATGTTCCCCGGTACCAAACACGGTTCCCTGGCCAGCAGGTTTGCATTTCAGTTTGTTAAAAAGATCCTTCCCGTTGCCAATTTCTGTCTCGATTTTCATACCGGGGGCGCAAGCCGGTTTAATGCTCCCCAGATAAGGGTAAAGCAAGGAGATGATCTTAGCGTGAAGTACAGCCGTATTTTTAATGCTCCTTTTACAATGGAGTCTAAAACCATCACCAAATCCTTCCGGGAAACCTGTTCTAAACTCGGGATACCCGTTTTATTATATGAAGGCGGAAAATCAAAATCCAGTGACAAGGAAATTGCAAGACACGGGGTAGAAGGCACAATGCGAATTCTAAGCCATCTGGAAATGCTTAACTCAAAATTTGATTATCCCGATGCGGTCACTCAAACTGTTTTAATTGAAAACAGTTTCTGGATGCGTGCGAAATACAGCGGCCTTCTCCATGTTAAGATTCCCTGCGGTAAACATGTGGAAAAGGGTGAATACGTTGGTACTATTACCGATCCCTACGGAAAATTCAGACATAAAATAAAGGCGGCCAACACCGGTTATATTATTAATGTAAACGAGTCTCCTATCGTCTATCAGGGTGATGCTATTTTTCATATTTCCTTACCACAGAAAGAAAATGAATAAAAGAGATCTCCGCAGAAAATACAAAGAACTACGCTTAAATCTTTCCGAAGAACAGATTGAAGAACTAAGTCTGGGAATCGCCAATAATTTGCTGAAACTTGAAATCTGGAACCTGGATTTCTACCATCTATTTCTGAGCATTGCCGAACAAAAAGAGGTTAACACTGAATACGTGCTGCACATTCTCCAGGGGAAAGATAAAAATATCGTAGTTTCAAAAACCGATGTTAAAAATCACCAATTAGACCACTTTTTGTTAACCGATAATACCAGGATTATAAAAAACCGCTGGAACATTCCAGAACCCGAAGGCGGAATTGAAATCTCTCCTGAGAAACTGGACCTTGTTTTTGTTCCCTTACTGGCCTTTGACAAATCCGGACACCGCATTGGCTATGGTAAAGGCTTTTACGACCAGTTTCTGGCCTCGTGCAAACCCGATGTTATTAAAATCGGCCTATCCTTCTTTGAAGCTGAAGACGTGATCAAAGAGATCTTTGAAAGTGATGTGGCCCTTGATTTCTGCGTGACTCCCCACAAGGTATACCAATTTAAAAACTAGGCATTTATTTGTGAATAATAGAACATTCTATTACATTTAGATAAACTAACTGGCCAGATGCTAAATGACCTTCAATTAAACAGTATTCTTGAAGATTTTGATATTGCCTACTGGAAAATTAACCTTTTCAGCAAAAAAATAACCTGGTCTGACCACTTCGATTCTTTAGTTGGAAAACCCGACTCTTCCGATCCCTTTGAATATTTTCTGAAAGAAATACTCCATCCCGATTATCGCTATGATTTTAGGCTTCATTTCGATAAGTTGACCACAGAAAATGAGCCTTTTAGCCTGGAATTAAAACTGAAACTCCATAACGGAAAATACCGTTGGTTTGAATGCCGAAATCTTAAAAATAAAGACAAAAGCAACCGGGAAACTGCGGTGCTTTTATTTGTAAATATTCACCAAACCAAACGTGACCAGTACACCATTGAAGAAAATTTCTTCTATTATCATGAAACGGCCGAAATGACCTCTACCGGCGGTTGGTACGTAGATACTTTACATAAGAATATCTACTGGGACAATGTCACCAAAAAGATCGTGAACTGCCCAATAGACTTTCAGCCGGCCTATGAAGAACGATTAAAATTTTATGCTCCGGAGCATCATCAACGGGTTCTATCATCCTTTGAAAAATGCGAAAAGTACGGCATTCCATTTAAGATCGAACTCAAGATGCTAAGTCTTCATAACAAGGAATTCTGGGTACGGGCCACGGGAAAACCGGTTTATAATGAGGAACAGGAAATTGTTGGAATTCGCGGGGTCTACCAGGATATCAATGAGAATAAGACGAACGAGATTAACCTCCAGAATTCTCTGGATATTATCGCAACCCAGAATTCCCGGCTTTTCAATTTCGCCCATATTGTCTCTCATCATTTACGCTCTCACAGCAGCAACTTAAGCCTGATCGTAGAACTGCTGAAAGAAGCAAAAACAGATGCCGACAAACTTGAACTTTTACCCAATGTGGAAGACATCGCCGGAAATCTCGATTCAGCAATTAATCATTTAAATGAGATAGTAAATAAACAGACTCTGTTAAGAAAAAACCGGCGAATCATAAAATTTGAGGCTGCATTAAGTGGGGTAATGGCTTCAACTTCTTCTTTAATTAATCGGGAAAATGCAAAAATCGTAGCTGAATTTCATGCTTTGGAAGAAATTAGCTATATCCCTGAATATCTTGAAAGTATTTTACTAAATTTAATCACTAATGCCATAAAATATAAACATCCGGGTAGGAAACCGGTGATTTATATTCAATCCTATGTCGAGAATGAAAAAGAGTATCTTGAGATTAGCGATAACGGGATGGGCATAGACCTGGATCAATACGGCGACAAGATGTTTGGAATGTATAAAACTTTCCACAGTAATCCCGAAGCTAAAGGAATTGGCCTGTTTATCACCAAAAATCAGGTGGAAACATTGGGAGGATCAATTTCAGTAACCAGCACTATTGATGTAGGCACCACATTTAAGATTAAATTTTAAACAAATTCTCATGGGGCAAAAAGTTGAATTAGCGTGTATTATTGATGATGACAAGATATACGTTAACCTGGTAAAAAAAATCATAGAGATCAAGAAGCTTTCTGAAAACCTGTTGATCTTCAAAAACGGGAAAGAAGCACTTGATTATTTCAAATTAATAATGGAGAATATGAGTGAGGATAAACTTCCGGATATTATCTTCCTCGATCTCAATATGCCGGTTATGGATGGTTGGGAATTCCTAAGTGAATTCATCAAGATCAAGAACAATTTCGACAAGAAAATAACTCTTTACGTGGTAAGCTCATCTATAGATCCGCGGGACCTGGAGAGAGCGAAATCCTTCAATATGGTTACCGATTACCTTATTAAACCAATTGAGCTCAAAAAGTTCGAAAAGATCTTTGAAAAGAATAATGCTGCTTAGTTCTTTTTTGAAGTTTCTTCTTCCGGTGGGAATGCTTTCTTATTAAACAATAGCAGGAGTGCGACTCCAACACTTATGGACGTATCGGCTATGTTGAAAACAGGATCGAAAAAGGTGAAATAATTTCCACCCCAAAACGGAATCCATTCCGGAAGATTACCTTGCCACAAGGGAAAATAAAGCATATCTACCACCTTTCCGTGAAATAGCGTGCCGTATCCACCACTTTCAGGTAAGAAGCTTGCTATTTGCCCATAGCTGTCGTTAAAGATAATACCGTAGAAAACCGAATCTATAATATTACCCATCGCTCCGGCAAAGATCAATGCAATAGAAACGATAAGTATTCTTGAACTATTCTTTCTTACCGAATCCCAAAGCCAATATCCAATCCCCACTATAGCAACCAGCCTGAAAAGAGTGAGTGCTAACTTACCGTAAGAACCAGGGATTTTAGCCCCCCAGGCCATACCCTCGTTCTCAACGAAAAGAATTCTGAACCACTCGAAAACGTAAATTTCATCGCCAAGGGCAAAATTGGTTTTGATATAAAATTTGGAAACCTGATCGATAATTAGGATCAGGATTATGATTATTCCGGCTTTTTTTAAGGACATGGATAGATCTTGCATTTCAAACGCAGCAAAAATACGATTATTATTTAGTTTTAAGCAGGCTTATATCGCCATTCACAGAAGACAGCTTTAGTAGGTTCGAACCACTTTGTGGCAAAGATTTTTGCATCCTCCCATTTCGGGACTCTGCTTCAATTCGTGTATCCCTGGTTTCAAAATGAATATCTCCCATAATAGTCTGCACCCTGCCATTTCCACTAAAATCTATCAGATCACAAAAACCTTGATTCAGTTCTGCCTCGAATAGACTATAATCTCCAGTAGCCGTAAGGGATGCCTGATCTGATTTTACAAAAACTCGTAATCCAGCAGGAATTAATAATTTCAAATCAATGGAAAACACTTTATGAGCGCTTAATTTATCAAAACCTCCGGAAAGTGCTTGTGGAAATTTTGAGTTTAGAATAAGCGTTTCATCTTCCCTCTTAATATCCAGGCCTATCCTGTTATAATATTCACCTTCAGAATGTGTGGCTGCTGAGATGGTTTTTGTTGAAGAGGTTTCAATACTTATACTACTAACTTCATTCGCAAAAATCCGGATGGCTTCCACATTTTTTGCATCTAAAGTTTCCAGAGTTTCCTTCTGACCAAAAAGAGAAACACTGAACAGCGCAGCTAACAGTATTGAGATATTTTTCAGCATCTAAAAAACAAAACGCTCCCTTTGAAGCGATTCAAAAAGAGCGTTTATATTATATTTAAAAAAAATTAGCGCTGCATATTCTTGGCTTCGATGCTCAATGTAGCATGAGGCACAAGCATAAGGCGTTCTTTTGCAATTAACTTTCCTGTAACTCTACAAATCCCATAGGTTTTATTCTCAATACGCAATAAAGCATTTTTAAGATCGCGAATAAATTTCTCCTGGCGGATAGCTAACTGCGAGTTAGCTTCTTTACTCATCGTTTCACTTCCTTCTTCAAAGGCCTTAAAAGTTGGGGAAGTATCGTCGGTACCATTATTCCCATCGTTTTTATAAGCATTCTCGTAGATCTCTAACTGCTCCTGGGCCTTCTCGATCTTTTTCCGGATTAGTGCCTTGAATTCCGCCAGATCGGCGTCGCTGTAACGTTCTTTAACTTCTGCAGACATAAGCTTAATGTTTTTTAATAAACAATTTAGTGGTAATGTCATCAAAAGCTACTTCCGTACCTTCTTCTACCACCCCTGCAACTTCGAGGTTTGCAGTTAATGTTTCGTTCTTAATATAGGTTATATTTTCGTTCACGGCATCCTCGACAATACCGTCTCTTTGTAGGGTCACATCTATCGTGTCGGTAACTTCAAAGCCCGAATCCTTTCTTAAATTCTGAATTCGGTTTACCAACTCCCGGGCTACACCCTCCTTTTTAAGCTCAGGAGAGATACTAACGTCCAGGGCTACTGTAATATTACCGCTGCTTGCTACTAGCCAGCCTTCAATATCCTGTGAGGTGATTTCAACATCCTCGGCCGCCAAAGTAATCATTTTTTCGTTAACCTCAATTTCAATGCTGCCCTCACGCTCTATTGTGGTAATATCTGTGGCATTTAGACTATTTATCTTATTGACAACCAGTTTCATATCCTTCCCAAATCTCGGCCCAAGGACTTTAAAATTTGGCTTTATTTGCTTCACAAGGATACCTGAAGCATCATCAATAAGCTGAAGTTCTTTTACGTTAACTTCAGATTTGATAAGGTCTTCTACCGCTCTAATCTCGTCGCGCTGCTGCTCGTCAAGCACCGGAATCATTACTCTTTGAAGCGGTTGTCTTACCTTGATCATTTCTTTTTTACGCAAAGAAAGCACCAAAGAAGAGATCGTTTGGGCTTTTTCCATTTTGCGCTCCAAAGATTTATCAACAAATTTATTATCAGAAACCGGGAAATCAGCAAGATGCACCGATTCGTACGCTTCTTTCTGGGTTGCCTGGTTAAGATCCTTATAGAGTCTGTCCATAAAGAATGGTGCTACGGGAGCCCCCAATTTAGCTACAGTTTCCAGGCAAGTGTATAAAGTTTGATAGGCTGAAATTTTATCCTGCTCATAGTCGCCCTTCCAGAATCGTCTCCGGCTTAATCGTACAAACCAGTTACTTAGATTTTCCTGAACAAACTCTGAAATAGCTCTGGTAGCACGGGTCGGTTCATAATCGGCGTAGAATTTATCAACTTTCTCTATGAGGGTATGTAATTCTGAAAGTATCCAGCGATCTATCTCGGGTCTTTCCTCTAATGGTACATCGGCTTCCTCATATTTGAAGTTATCGATGTTTGCATACAGCGTAAAGAATGAATAAGTATTGTATAGGGTTCCGAAGAACTTACGGCGAACCTCAGCTATTCCTTCAATATCAAATTTCAGGTTATCCCAGGGATTCGCGTTGCTGATCATATACCAGCGCGTTGCATCAGGTCCAAATGCTGCAAGGGTCTCGAAAGGATCAACTGCATTCCCAAGTCGTTTGGACATTTTCTGCCCGTTTTTATCTAAAACAAGTCCGTTGGAAACCACGTTTTTATAGGCTACATCATCAAAGATCATCGTAGCGATGGCGTGCAGGGTGTAGAACCAGCCTCGGGTTTGGTCAACGCCTTCAGCAATGAAGTCGGCTTTTCTTTCTCCTCCTTCAACTTTCTCCTTGTTTTCAAAAGGATAATGCCACTGTGCATAAGGCATGGATCCAGAATCAAACCAAACATCTATAAGATCGGCCTCGCGCTTCATTGATTTCCCTGAATCAGAGATCAACACCACCTGGTCTACTATATTTTTGTGAAGATCTACCTTTTCGTAATTTTCTTCACTAATATCACCAATTTGGAAATCGGCGAAGAATTCCTCCTTCATCAACCCGGCTTTTACCGATTTTTCCATCTCGAGTTTCAACTCCTTGACAGAGCCAATAATCTTTTCTTCCTTTCCATCATCGGTTCTCCAAATAGGTAAGGGAATTCCCCAGTACCGGCTTCTTGAAAGGTTCCAGTCGTTGGCACTAGCCAACCAGTTACCAAATCGGCCTTCGCCTGTAGATTTTGGTTTCCAGTTTATGCCTTGATTCAGCTCAAACATTCTATCCTTAAATTCGGTCACCTTAATGAACCAGGAATCTAATGGATAGTATAAAATAGGTTTATCGGTACGC
Source organism: Salegentibacter sp. (assembly GCF_041642575.1). NCBI lineage: Bacteria > Pseudomonadati > Bacteroidota > Flavobacteriia > Flavobacteriales > Flavobacteriaceae > Salegentibacter > Salegentibacter sp. Next base: position 13,982 of record NZ_JBEPWD010000007.1, read on the forward strand.
CAGCAATTAGGATAACTGTGCACATATTTTTCAACTTTAAAGGCTCGGTTTTCTTCCTTGAGTTTTATGGCAAGCTCAACATCTACCGATTTCTCCGGGGCCTGTCCTTCATCATAATATTCGTTCTTTACATACTTCCCGGCGAACTCACCCATCTCCGGACGGAATCTTCCCTGAAGATCAACAAGCGGGACAAGATTCCCGTTTTCATCCTTTACAAGCAATGGAGGTACTTCCGGGGTAGCTTGTTTAGCCACCAGGGCATCATCGGCTCCAAAAGTTGGTGAGGT
>NZ_JBEPWD010000007.1:14371-52237 GCF_041642575.1 Salegentibacter sp.
TGAATGGTGTAGCCCTTGTAAAGCAGGTCTTTTTTATAGATTTCAGAAAGCAGCCACCAAACCGTTTCCATATATTTTGCTTTATAGGTCACATATGGATCTTCCATATCTACCCAATAGCCTATTTTTTCAGTAAGGTCGTTCCACACATCGGTGTAACGCATTACCGCATTTTTACAAGCATCATTGTATTTTTCAACAGAAATCTTAGTTCCAATATCTTCTTTGGTAATTCCCAGTTCTTTCTCCACCCCAAGTTCAACTGGAAGACCGTGTGTATCCCATCCGGCTTTTCGTTTAACCTGATACCCTTTCTGGGTTTTATATCGACAAAAAATATCCTTGATAGCACGAGCCATCACATGGTGTATCCCCGGCAGACCGTTTGCAGATGGTGGACCTTCAAAAAACACAAAAGGTTCCTTCCCCTCACGGGTGCTCACGCTCTTTTCAAATATATCGTTCTCCTTCCAGTAAGCCAGAATTTCCTCTGCTACTTTGGGTAAGTCAAGTCCTTTATATTCAGGGAACTTATTGATCATTTTATCGCAATTTCTAATGAAACGCGAAATTAATGAATTTTAGCAATATACCCGAACTGAATTAAGAAAAAGCGGGCTATATAATTCCCGTTTATTTAATTATTCTCAGCTTAAAAACTATATTTTAAGGCTATGATGAAATTTCTCCCCGGTGCAGCAATTCCGGAAGAATAAGTACGGTAACGTTCATCGGTGATATTTTCAAGAGAAACGGTGGCCAGCCAGCGCTCACTCATCTCATATTGTCCGCTAAGATTCATTGTATACCAGGAGGGGGAATAAGGATTTCCATTCTCATCTATTGCATAGAGATAGGCTTTCCCTTTCTCAGAAGGAGCCAGATCTTCATAATCGAATTGCCCGTTATATTCGGCATACACATCAATTTTTAACCGGTTTTTATGCCAGGTAAGGTGGGTATTCCCAAAAACCGGTGCCGCATGTCTCAAAGCTATCTTCGTTCCATCCTTTTGCTCTTCCTCTCCTTCAGTTATATTAATCTGGGAGCTTAATCGCAATGCTACGGAAATATTATAGGCGACCCCGGCTTCAAAGCCATAAACATGGGCTTCCGAAGCATTCTGAATAGCCTGCACCCGGCTAGGCTCGCCCTGGTATTCGATCTCGGTTTCTCCATCAAGCTGAAAATCTCTTCTCACCAAGGCATCTTCTAGCCGGGTATAAAAAGTAGCAAAGGAAAATTGAATGTTTTCTGATGGTGTCCAATCCAGACCAATTTCTCCATTATAAGCGTATTCAGGTTTCAAATCGGGATTGGGGACAACTACAGCCCCGGGTTCAGAATCGAATATTTTACCTATATCATCGATATTTGGCGATCTAAAAGCCGTAGAAAGATTTACCTTCCACCTGAAAAACCTGTTTTGCTTCCAGTTTATTCCCGCACTCCCGGTTAAAGCTCCGGTATTTATTGAAGCTTGAGAAAAGGGAAAATCGAAGAAACGATCGTCAAATTCAGCATCAACTAAAATATGGTTATAGCGCGCTCCCGACTGGAAGGTGAGATCTGAATTTATTTTCCATTGATAGGAAAGGTAGGCGGCAAGCGATTGCCAGGTTGAACCATCGGGATAACGGGACGCATTTTCCCGGTTAATTTCAGAAATAATATTGATCTGATCGGCGCTAGAATTTACAAGATTAAATACATATTCAGTTCCATAAAACAGCCGACTTTCTTCAAGGTCTTTTTCAAAATCCAGGTTGAAGGAATAGGCATCTACATTTTCTTTCGATCTAAAAAGGAGGTCTTCGTTGAAATCTCTGTTGTTACGGCTTTCCTCAAAAAACTGGTAGGCTGCCGTGAGCTGGGCCTTATCATAAAGCGCACCATTTCCTTTTTTGTTGATTTTGAAATTCCCCATAAACCAGGTTTGGGGGCCGTAATACCACTCGGCCGAGCGAAATTCTCCATTTCTTTTCTGGATCAACCGATCGTATCTCGGGAAATCTGAAGTAGTAGAATAAATTAATCCCAGATTGAAATCCCAGTCATTACCGGGCATATATTTTATCTTCTGCAGGAGGTTGATTTGTTCGTAGCCTGTGAATTTTTGAACACGATCATCTGAATTGGCAACTGCGATATCTCTCCCATCTTTTCTTATCACATAATCCGGCCGCAGGTATTCCTCAGGACCATTCGATCCCATTCTCAGGTCTTCAAAATCAGAATAAGTAATTCCGGTCAAAAATGCCCAATTTTCGCGTCCAATATTAAAATCGGCATGAATGGTCTTTTCATTATTCGCTGAGGCATAACGGGTGTAGGCATTCCCGGAAAATCCGGTTTTTCCTGCTGAAAATTTAGGGTTTAGCGTATAAAAATTCATAACTCCACCCACCGCATCACTTCCATAAACTACCGAACCTGGCCCAATGAGTACTTCGGTATTTTCTACTGCCAGCGGATCTACAGAGATCACGTTTTGCAGGTTCCCACTTCTGAAAATAGCCGTGTTCATGCGCACCCCATCTACGGTGATGAGTAAACGATTAGCGGAAAAACCACGAATCATTGGACTTCCACCACCCATCTGACTCTTCTGAACAAAAACCTGCCCACTGCTCTGTAACAAATCGGCAGAAGTTTGGGGTGAAAGCAACTGTATATCAGCAGGAGTTAAACTAACGATTTTCTGCGTGGTTTCATCTCTGGAGACTTCAAACCTCCCGGCTGAAAGGACAATTTGTTCCAACTGGTTTTCATCGCCTTCCAGGTAAACCCTGTTATTGTTAGAGCGAATTTCGGCTTTTGTAAATATGACCTCTGTATGTGCCATATGCTTAAAGGTTATTCTTTCCGAATCCTCAAACCTGGAGATATCGGCCTTGCCGTCCAGGTCTGTAATTGTAGATTTAGATTTATCGGAATTGAAAATAGCCACTCCCGGGATCGGTTCATTGCTTGTATACTCCAGCACTTGTATCTCCTGAGCATGAATGGCCAGACTAACTATAAAAAAAAGGAGAATTGCTCCTGCAAATTCGCGCATTTAACTGAAAATTTCATTGAAAACCGATAGCGACCTGGGTTTTTTAAAACCTTCTATATGCAATTCGTAATATAAAAGCAGCATATTCAGGAAATTTTTTCGGCTGGTTTGATTAAGTTTAACTCGGCTTAAGTCATCAAAATGCATGCCCAAAAACTGCCTCAAAATCGCTACATTTTCTCCTTCGATGCAGTATTCATTCATTTTTATTTTCAGAAAACTTCCCTCCAATAAATTAAAATAGGAAAGCTCTTGCTGCGGAACTTCCGGAGAAAAACCAAGATAACGGGATAACTTCAAAAGAAATAATAAATGGAAATTCCCTACTTGTTCTATTTGGTCCATGCGTATAAAACTTTCTTCCAAAAATTTATAAAGCTCACGGTTCTCCTCTTCTTCCTGGATAGAATTTCGCAAGACTTCAGAAAGGAACATAATAACTGCCGATTTTACTACATCGGTATGCAGACTTTGATAATGATGGGCCATCCTGACATCTTGTAAATACTCCATTGTTCCTTTGTCACGATGCTTAGCCACAATCTCAAGCTGAGTTAATGGCTGAAAAAAAGATGCCTTGAATTTTCCCTTCTTAGATTTTAAAACACCTTTCAACATATAAGTTTTAAGGCCATCACTAAAAGTATAAGCCTTTACAATGAGATCGGCTTCTCCGTACTTCATTGCACTAATTACAATAGCTTTGGTGGTAACCAGCATCTGGAATATTTTATTCGAAGATATAAAAAAAGCCGCTCCAGAGAGGAAGCGGCATTTTGTATTAAAATTATATTCAGTTAAACCACGCCCTGGGCAAGCATGGCATCGGCAACTTTCACGAAGCCGGCAATATTTGCACCTTTTACGTAATCAATATATCCATCTTTCTGCTTTCCGAATTCCACACAACGTTCATGAATTTCGTTCATAATTGCATGAAGTTTAGCATCTACTTCTTCCGCGGTCCAGCTATATCTCATAGAGTTTTGAGACATTTCAAGTCCTGAAGTAGCAACTCCACCCGCATTTGATGCTTTCCCCGGTGAGAAAAGAATCCTGGCATTCTGGAAGTGCTCTACAGCTTCTGGGGTACAAGGCATATTTGCACCTTCTCCCACACAGATACATCCGTTATCTACAAGCATTTTCGCATCTTCTTCATGGAGCTCATTTTGAGTAGCACAAGGTAGCGCCACATCACATTTCACTTCCCATGGTGTTTTTCCTTCAAAATATTTACCTGAAGCATATTCATCAACGTATTCACTGATGCGACCACGCTTCTCATTTTTGAGATTCATGATAAACTGAAGTTTCTCCATAGTAATACCATCTTTCTCATAAATATATCCTCCGGAATCTGACATGGAAAGCACTTTACCACCAAGCTGAAGTACTTTTTCAGCAGCGTATTGGGCAACATTCCCAGATCCTGAGATCACTACAGATTTACCTTTAAGGCTATCTCCTTTGGTTTGAAGCATGTTTTGTGCGAAGTACACATTTCCGTAACCGGTAGCCTCAGGGCGAATTAAAGAACCTCCATAAGAACGGCCTTTTCCGGTAAGGATTCCGGTGAATTCATTTTGAAGTCTTTTGTACTGTCCAAAAAGATAACCTACCTCTCTCGCTCCTACTCCAATATCCCCTGCAGGTACATCGGTATCGGCGCCTATGTGACGGGTTAACTCAGTCATGAAGCTTTGGCAAAAATGCATCACTTCATTATCAGATTTCCCTTTTGGGTCAAAATCTGATCCTCCTTTACCTCCACCCATTGGTAGAGTGGTTAAGCTGTTTTTAAATACCTGTTCAAAAGCAAGGAATTTAAGAATACTAAGGTTTACAGATGGATGAAAACGCAAGCCTCCTTTGTATGGCCCGATTGCAGAGTTCATCTGGATTCTAAATCCACGGTTTACCTGGATATCACCTTTATCATCCAGCCATGGCACTCTGAACATAATTACGCGTTCGGGTTCTACCATTCGTTCCAGAAGCATTTTATTCTGGTATTTTTCATTCTTTTCTATAAACGGAAGAACTGTTTCCGCCACTTCCCGAACCGCTTGCATGAATTCGGGTTCGTTCTGATTCCTTTTTGAGACTTTATCAAGAAAATCTTTTACATTTTGTTCCATAATTATATTGGTGCTAATAGATTTTACAAAAAAATTTGGGTTATCCCTTGCAAATATATGGGTTATTCAAAAAACAGTGTGTATTTTTTATCATTTCATATAATATTAACTTTTAAATTTAGAAAGGATATGACAGGTGTCATATCCCGAAAATTTGTTAATGTAGTTTTTATATATTTGCTAATACTACAATCCCGGGGTGCATGTACTATATCAGGATATTCTTAGTGTTCTTTTTTCTATTGGTACTGCAAAACACCAGGCTCCATGCTCAGTTTGGTATTTCTCATGAAATAGGAGTATTTGGCGGACCAGCCAACTTTTTAACCGATTACGGCGAAAGATGGAATTTACAGGCTAATGTAGCAAATGCCGGACTCGGCGTGGGTTTGCTGCATTTTATGAACCTGGCCTATTGTAACGAATGTAATTATCAAAGAACCGATTCCTGGTTAGCCAGTCATCTGCGATTGCGAAACGAACTCACCTGGCTTCGCTCCAATCTTGAGCATTATGGTCCTGTTGCCTCAAAAAATAACATAGGTGGACAGCTGCTTCGTGCGATGCATGGTAAGACCAATGTGCTGGAGGCAGGCACACTTCTGGAATATCATCCCTTGAGAATCAGAGATTTTACCAATTTTGGCTACTGGTTTTCCCCTTATGTTGGACTGGGAGCTCACTTCGTTACCTATAAACCCGATGCATACTCTGATCTTGGATCCCTGGAAAATCCCAAAAATGTTTTTCCTGCTTTTCGAGGCGGAATAAATCTTGACCGGGGCACCACTTATTCCATCGTTGGCGTTATGGGTGCCAGATACCGCCTGGGATGGCGTCACGATCTAATGTTTGAAGGCCGATGGCACTACTACGGCAATGACTGGGTAGACGGTTTAAACCACGATGTGGTCGCTAACAAATTTAATGATGTTGTTTTTTGGATAGGTGTAGGCTACGTGTACTACATAAATTTTAATTGATTATTTCATCTGAAGTAATGATCTTTCCGCCTTTTTCAAGAATATCTTTTTTAGCTTTTTCAAAATCATCCTGATCCAGGGCTCGGGTAGCATCTTCAATTAGCACGGCTTTAAAGCCTTCCTGCAAAGCATCCTTTACCGAAAAATAAACACAATATTCTGCAGCGAGACCACAGAAATAGAGTTCTTCAGCTCCTTTTTCTCTCAAGTATCCGGCAAGGCCGGTAGATTTTAAATGAGCATTATCATAGAATCCACTATAGCTGTCAATTTCGGGATCGGTTCCTTTTCTGAATATCGCTTCTATTTTGGCATTTTCCAGCTCAGGGTGAAATTCAGCTCCCTCAGAGTTCTGAACACAATGAACAGGCCAGAGAATCTGGTCTGTTCCGTTAAGGTCTATACTTTCAAACTCCTCTTTTCCAGGATGGCTTTCAGCAAAACTGGCATGCTCTTCAGGGTGCCAGTCCTGGGTGGCGATCACGAGGTCAAATTTATTCTGAAGTTTATTGATTAATGAAACGATCTCATCTCCCTGGGGCACCGCAAGTGCACCACCGGGAACAAAATCATTTTGCATATCTATAATCACTAAAGTTTTCATTGCGCTTATTTTTTAAATGAAGAGACCAATCGGTCCCGTTCTTCCTTGAGATTCTGGCTAATCCCGATCTTGTAAATATGTGGGTTATTAAACCGCTTATATTCCGTAGGTAGCTCCGAAATTCTTTTTTTGCTGTAATCGGCTATTTCTGTAAGACTTTTGAACTCCATCTTTATTTCACCGTCCTGCATAACCGGTTGCAATAATTTTTCCAGCTTCAGCCCGGTTAGCTCCATAGATTTGAAGGGTTCGAAGGGATGGAACATACGTTCTGGTCTTTCCTCTTCAGCTAGTGCAACTGCATCAGCGCCTATAGCCTCACCATTTTCATTTCTTACCCTGTAAACCTGTTTTTTATGCGGAAGGGTGATCTTTATAATACTTTCTGAAATTTTTATCCGGGGTTTTTCCGCAGAAAAAGTCAGCTTATAGACCCCATCCAGAGCACCATCGGGACTTCCGATAACCAGATTGGTACCTACTCCAAAAATATCAATAGGTGCTTCCTGTTCCAGCAAACTCTTTATCACAAATTCATCAAGCTGATTGGATGCAGCGATCTTAACATAATCAAGTCCGGCTTCATCCAACATCTTCCGGCTCTCTTTTGCGAGGTAGGCAAGGTCACCGCTATCCAGCCGAATAGCGAGCAATTTTTGCCCTCTTTCTTCCATTTCCTTTGCAACCTTGATGGCGTTTGGCACTCCGCTTTTTAAAGTATCGTAAGTATCTACCAGCAGCACACAATTTTTTGGCCTGCCTTCAGCAAAATCTCTGAAAGCCGAGATTTCGTCATCGTAGCTCTGAATAAAGGAATGTGCCATAGTTCCCGAAACCGGGATATCAAAATCCCGACCGGCGAGCACGTTGCTTGTTCCATTGAAACCTCCAACCACTGCGGCCCTGCTGGCATAGTACCCACCGGCACCCTGGGCCCTGCGAAGACCAAAATCGAGCAACGTACGTTCACCTGCAACCAGTCGAATGCGGTTAGCCTTAGTGGCAATAAGGGTTTGAAAATTCAGGAAATTAAGTAAAAGGGTTTCTATGATCTGAGCTTCAACGATACTCGCTTCCACCTGCAAAACAGGACGGGTGGGAAAAACCACATCCCCTTCCCGGACCGAATAAATATTTCCGTTGAACTTAAATCCTTTAAGATAATCGAGGAATTCCCTGTCGAAATCCTGGGTTTTCAGGTACTCGATATCCTCATCAGAAAATTTAAGTTCATCTATAATTTTTAAAACATCCTGGAGCCCGGCGAAAATAGCGTAGCCACCCTTAAATGGATTTTTTCTGAAGAAATAGTCGAAGACGGCAATATCGTTTTTATGACCTTGTTTAAAATATACCTGCGCCATAGAGAGCTGGTAAAGGTCGGTATAGGTGGCTGTAAAATCGAGCATGGAAAAGCTTATTTATTTTCGCTTAGATCCCTGAAAACCGACTCATAGATCTTCAGGTCGCCTTCGCTGTGAAGTACAAATTTAAGTTTTTGCAGATGCTTTAGCCGGGGAACCTCAGCCAAAATTGTATTAAAAGTAATTTCGGTAGCTTCTTTTATCGGATAGCCAAAGGCGCCGGTGGAAAGGGCCGGAAATGCGATACTGCTGATTTTATTTTCTTCGGCGAGATTCAGGGCATTCCTGTAACAGTTGGCCAGAAGTTTATCTTCAGGTTTATCACTACCATAAACAGGGCCCAGACAATGAATTACATATTGATTAGGCAATTTATAGGCTTTTGTGATCACGGCCTCGCCGGGCTTAATGGGTGCCAGAGGTTTACACTCCTCGTAAAGTTGAGGGCCTGCCGTACGATGGATTGCACCGGCAACTCCACCGCCAATAGCAAGTTCAGCGTTGGCTGCATTCACTACGGTATCTATACCGTCCTGAGCAGCAATATCTCCTTTTGAGATTTCAATTTCTACCTGTTTGTACATTGTTTTCATAACTGAAAATTTTAAACAGAAGTTACGAAATCTTTCAGGAAGATTAAGGAAAGTTATCCGTAGAGAAAATTCTTAGACTTACAGGATCTTAACTAACAGCCTTTAAAAGATTCTGTAGCCAAATGCCAGACCAAATGTAGGAGAAAAAGCAGTACTATTGGTATCAAAATCCCTGACAAAACCTAGTCCAATGTGGGTGTTGAAAATAAAATTACCGCCTAAACTTCTTTGAATTCCCCAGTGCACTTCGGTAAGCATTGCCGGGTTGAATGTATTACTCCCACCTCTTCCGAAAGAATATTTAGTTTGCAATGCAACAAAATTTCCCGAGTTATTCAGGGTTATTTTCTCCTTTTCAATTCGCTTATTGATGTTATATACAAATTTGAGTTTGGATTTGAAGAAGGGAACAGGCCTTGTTATATCCAGGGTGTAGCTGGCACTGTTGTTTTCTGCGCTCATTCCCATTCCTGCACCAATAGCATTTTCCCAAACAAATTTATTTGAAATTGGCAAGTCATATCCAAAACTTAACCCATGGAATCCCAATTCAATTTTCCCGAAGTTATCCAGGTTATCATTCTTTTTTTCTTGAGCATTTGCGTTAAAACCTAAAGTGGCCAGGAGAATAACGAGAAGTGTCTTTTTCATATTAGATGGGCTAGCAAAATTTAAGGGCTTATACTGACTATCAATAGGTAGTCAAAACCTGAAAATGTTACAGTTTCCCTCGAGTTTTATTGATATGAGATTGAAGAAAAAACAGATGAAGTTAGGAATCAGCTAATTAGGATTAATCATTCAGGCTTGATCCGTATATACACTATACATGATCGCTAAATAATAAAAACAAAAAAGCCTTACATCTCTGTAAGGCTTTCTGTGAGTTGCTCCTCCTCTTGGGCTCGAACCAAGGACCCTCTGATTAACAGTCAGATGCTCTAACCAACTGAGCTAAGGAGGAGTGTGTTACTCTTTTGCGGTTGCAAATATAAACCAAAATTTAAATCACAACAAAACAAAGTATAACTTTTTTCAGGTAATTTTTTCAGACCTGGATTACTATTCAAATAACCAGCGATATACGTCGTTCCCGTTGGCATAAAGCACCAGGGCAATCAGTATAAAGAAGCCTACCATCTGGGCAACTTCCATAAATTTATCGTTGGGTTTTCTACCGGTTACCATTTCGTAAAGCAGAAACACAACGTGCCCGCCATCCAGAGCTGGAATGGGTAGAATATTCATAAAAGCAAGGATTATGGAAATCAAGGCTGTGGTGTACCAGAAGCCCTGCCAATTCCAGGTATCGGGGAACAATCCGCCAATGGCTCCAAATCCTCCAAGCTGGCTGGCTCCTTTAGAGGTGAATACGTATTTAAACTGGTATACATAATCCCTTAAGGTCCAGTAGCCGTAATCAAAACCTTCTTTGATACTCTCTGCGAGACCGTATTTTTGGTTTTTGATTTCAAAGTTTGATTGAGGCGTAATCCCGAATTTTCCTTCTTCATCAGGAGTAACCATCACGCTCTTAATTTCGTCATCCCGTTTAAAAACAACTTCTAATTCTTTACCTTTATTTTCATTAGCAATAGGCGCTAATTCATGCCAGTAACCAATTTCCTGTTCGTTTATGGAAATCAGGCTATCTCCCTTTTTTAATCCGGCAATTCCTGCAGGATCTTCGGTGAGTACACTATCCAGGATAGGTCTTTGAATTGGGATAAAGGGTTGCATTATTCCCTTTTCCCACATACTTTCTCCAATATTTTCGGGAATGTTAATGGTTTCCTGTTCCCCGTTTTGATGTAAAACGGTGATAGAATTTACATCCCGCATAAAGAGGTGCTTATTAACATCTATGCTATTCTGAAAATCTTTGCCATTAACCTGTAGAATCCGGTCTCCGTCTTCAAAACCATACTCCTTAAATTCATCTACTACGGCAAAGCCTTCAGGCATCTCTTCAGCTCCAACGTAGTTCTCTCCCCACACGAACATTATCATGATAAAGATGAGAAAACCAAGCACTAAGTTCACTGTAACTCCGCCAAGCATGATGATCAATCTTTGCCATGCCGGTTTACTTCTGAATTCCCAGGGCTCAGGTGGTTTTTCCATCTGTTCTTTGTCCATGCTCTCGTCTATCATTCCTGATATCTTCACATAACCCCCAAGCGGTAACCATCCAATTCCGTATTCGGTACCGCCTATCTTCTTCTTAAAAAGGGCGAATTTCACATCAAAGAACAGGAAGAACTTTTCTACCCTGGTTTTGAATATTTTGGCGGGGATAAAATGCCCCAGTTCATGCAGCACAATAAGTAAGGACAGGCTTAACAGAAGTTGTATCGCCTTAACTAAAAATGGATCCATTCTTTACTCTTCAAATTAAAAATCGCACAAAAGTAACCTTTTAAAAACTCCTAAAAAAGTTAATCTCAAACAGCAGGAAATGATTTTCTGAAATTTTAATCTCAGGAATGCGACTAATTGACCGCCAGCGATTAATTTTGCATTCAATCCTGAAAATATGATCCAGTTTTTTGCCAAATTCAAAACCTTAGCCATAGTCCTGGCTATACTTTCTGTAATTATCATTTATGCAATTTATACCCTTCTGAAACCGGAGGAACGCCTCCCCGTTTTTCAGCCTGATATGGTGAATGCTGAATTGGTTGACACTACAGTGCAACACATTAGAAAATATCATACAATCGGGGAATTTGAATTGATTAATCAAAACGGCGATACCATCACCCAGGATTTTTACCAGGATAAGATATATGTGGCCGATTTCTTCTTTACCACCTGTCTCACCATTTGCCCCGTAATGACCGATCATATGCTGAAAATACAGGAAGAAATAAAAGATGATTCTGAAGTTTTATTGCTTTCTCACACGGTTTTTCCTAAAACCGATTCTGTGCCGGTGCTTAAAAAATACGCTGAAGAAAAAGGGGTGATAGATTCCAAATGGAACCTGGTTACGGGCGATAAAAAACATATTTACGAACTCGCCCGAAAGTCCTATCTCGCCTCAAAATCTGATGGTGATGGCGGGCCGTATGATATGATCCATACTGAAAATTTTGTGTTGGTAGACAAGAAACAACGAATTCGTGGATTTTACGACGGAACAGATCCCGAAGCTATAGACGAATTAATGAATGACATCAAGGTATTAAAGGCAGAATACACCGATTAAGTTTTTAATGTTCAAACTTTTCTGCTCGTTTATTTTGCATTACTTTTGTCTTGTTTAAAATCAATCTAAATAAAGTGAAGCTAAGCCTGGCTCAATTAAGATGCGGACAACGCGGGGTTATTAAGGACTTTTCTACTGAAGATGTTCCACTTAAACTGTTGGAGATGGGGTGTCTCCCCGGCAATGAAGTTGAGGTCTTACAAACTGCACCTTTCATGGACCCTATGTATCTTAATATTAACGGCAGCCACCTGGCGATCAGAAAAGAGACTGCTTTACTTATAGAAATAGAGCTTATCGATTAATATGAGCAAGCAAATCAATGTCGCCCTGATAGGAAATCCGAACACCGGAAAGACATCGGTATTTAACCAGCTTACAGGTTTAAATCAAAAAGTAGGTAATTATCCGGGTATTACTGTTGAAAAGAAAGAAGGGATTTGCAAACTTCCCCGGGGTCTCAAAGCTCACATTATAGATCTTCCCGGTACCTATAGTCTCAATGCCTCCTCCCTTGATGAAAATGTTGTTATCGAACTGCTGCTGAACAAAAACGACAAAGATTATCCCGATGTGGCCGTTGTAGTGAGCGATGTAGAGAATCTGAAAAGGAACCTCTTGCTTTTCACCCAGGTAAAAGATCTGGGAATTCCTACTATTCTGGTGGTAAATATGGCCGACAGGATGGAGCGGAAAGGTATCTCCCTGGACATTGATCGGCTGGAAGAAAGGCTGAAAACCAAAATTGCTCTTGTAAGTGCCCGCAAGAATACAGGTATCGAAGAGCTTAAGGAATTCATTATAAATTATAAACATCTTTCTACTGAGCCTTGTGTGAACGCTTCAGTTATAGATCCGGATTATTTTGATGGGCTGCGCAGTGCATATCCCAATCAGTCCCTCTACAAGTTGTGGTTGGTGATCACACAAGATGTGAATTTCGGGAATCTAAGTCGCAATGAAGTGGCAAAAACCTCAGGCTTTCAAACTAAATCGGAGAGCGACCTGAAAAGACTTCAGCAAAAAGAAACAATTTTACGCTATCAGTTTATCAATGGTGTTCTTAAAGAATCCATGAGCGTAGATGCCAGGGCGGCAAAAGACCTGCGTGCAAGGTTAGACCGCGTTCTAACTCATAAAGTTTGGGGATATGTGATTTTCTTCGCAATTCTTCTCCTCATTTTCCAGGCAATTTATAACTGGTCCAGTTACCCAATGGATATGATAGATGTTGCCTTCGCCCAACTTAGTGAATGGACAAAAGACACGCTACCAACAGGAGCTTTTACAAGTCTTATTGCAGAAGGGGTAATCCCCGGCCTGGGCGGGATTGTGATCTTTATCCCACAAATAGCCTTTTTATTCCTCTTTATCTCCATTTTGGAGGAAAGTGGTTATATGAGCCGGGTTGTGTTTCTTATGGACAGGGTGATGAGGCGTTTTGGTTTAAGCGGAAAAAGCGTAGTTCCTCTTGTATCCGGAACTGCCTGTGCTATTCCTGCCGTAATGGCCACCAGGAATATCGAAAGTTGGAAAGAAAGACTTATCACTATTCTGGTAGTGCCTTTTACCACCTGTGCTGCAAGACTTCCTGTGTATCTCATAATTATTGCCCTTGTAATCCCAGACAGGAGTTACTGGGGTTTTAACCTCCAGGGTTTAACGCTTATGCTGCTTTATCTTATTGGATTTGGAACGGCCATTGGTTCCGCATGGATACTGAATAAGGTTCTTAAGATCAAGTCAAAAAGTTATTTCGTTATAGAGATGCCTAACTATAAACTCCCTATGTTGAAAAACGTGGGAATAAATGTGGTGGAAAAAACAAAATCCTTCGTTTTTGGAGCAGGAAAGATCATTTTAGCAATTTCGGTTGTGCTCTGGGTGTTGGCCAGTTATGGCCCCGGTGAAAATTTCAATAATGCGGAAGATATCGTGACCGCTAATTATTCAGAAGAAAATTCTGCTTCTGAAGCAGATCTGGACGAAGAGATCGCGTCTTTTAAACTGCGTAACTCTTATATCGGGATCATGGGGAGAGGCATTGAGCCTGTGGTAGCACCCCTTGGTTACGACTGGAAGATTGGAATTGCAATAATCAGTTCATTTGCGGCACGAGAAGTATTTGTAGGAACCCTGGCCACAATTTACAGCGTAGGAAGTGACGAGGAGGAAACTATTAAGAACAGGATGGCTGCAGAAACAAATCCAATTCTGGGAGGGCCTCTCTTTACTTTTGCAAGCGGAATAAGTTTATTACTTTTCTATGCTTTTGCGATGCAGTGCATGAGTACTCTGGCTATTGTTAAACGCGAAACTAACACTTGGAAATGGCCAATGTTTCAACTTGTGGGCATGAGCGTTTTCGCTTATATTATTGCTTTAGCGGCATTTCAGTTATTAAAATAAGAAATATGGAACTACTTCAGAATATACTGGTTTTAATAAGCTTTCTTTTTGCATTGGGATATTTGTTCACCAAACTTATCTGGAAGCCTTCATTCCTAACCAAAGAGAAGAAAACTAAATCCTGCGGCGTTTCAGGCTGCGGTTGTGATTAAACTAAATCTCTTCAGGCGAAGAAGCTTCAATATACAAACTGTAATCTGAAGCGGCGATCTTCCTGGAAATTTTAGGATAAGGACTCAGGCGAAGTGCCGAAAGATTAAATATATTTTCTCCAAACAAATCAGCAGGCAGGTGCTGCGATGCCCTCAGGCTTAAAATCCGTTCTTCGATTAATTTCCCGTTATCAAAAATTTCAACCAGGACTTTAGCCTCCCCAGCCCGTATACAAGTTGTGCCCTTCGGACAACGGGAATCGGAAATCACTTCTTTAAATTTCAGGCTTTTGCCATCTAAAGTAAAAGTTTGACCCGGACCCAATGAAGAAGAAAAATACTCAGGATCTGGTGTGTTTTGGGAAAACCCAAGGCTGGTCACCAAAAACAGGAAAAGAAAAATTCTCATACATATTATTTACTTAAAGACGAATTCTCCCTCCTGTTGTTGCAAATACTAACCCAAACCTACATCCAGGGTCATCATTACCATAAATCCGCCGATAAATCCCATGGTTGCAGTATCGGTAAAACCTTCACGCTGCGATTCAGGGATTACCTCTTCCACAACCACAAAAATCATAGCACCCGCTGCAAAGGATAAGGCATAAGGCAGAATTGGTTCAAAGGTCATCACTGCCCATGCTCCCAGTACGGCCGCAAATGGTTCTACTATGGCCGATAGCTGACCGAAATTAAAACTTTTCCAGCGGCTCAATCCCTGTCGGCGTAAAGGCATAGCAACGGCAAATCCTTCAGGAAAGTTTTGTAGACCAATTCCTATGGCCAGGGCCACGGCACCTCCAATACTGGCTCCTTCAAATCCCATCGCAGCTCCTCCAAAGAGCACGCCCACGGCAAGCCCTTCGGGAATGTTATGCAGGGTTATTGCCAGAGTTAATAAGGTAGATTTATGCCAGGGTGTTTTTATCCCTTCTTTTTCGCTCATTTGAAAGTTGACATGTAAATGGGGTAAAACTTTATCCAGACCGAAGAGAAACAAGGCCCCCAAACCAAAACCAATTAAAGGCGGAACGGTTTTTTCAAATCCTTCACCGGGGCTCATTTCTATCCCTGGCGCTAACAAACTCCAGAAACTAGCGGCCACCATGACCCCACCGGTGAAGCCAAGCATAGCATCAAAAAACTTACGGTTCATTCCCTTGAAAAGAAAAACCAGGGAAGCTCCTAATGCGGTCAAGCCCCAAGTGAATAAAGTCGCCAAAAAGGCCGCTAACACGGGGTCTATACTCTCAAAATAGTCTATAATATTGTCCATAATCACTTTTTAATAAACAGGTTTCCGGAGATCGCCTGGGAGATCCTAAGCTCTTGTCCGTCTATAACTATCAACATAGAATTATCAAAATCTTCTATCTCTTTTACTTCAATCGCTTTTCCCAATGCTATTTTATTCTTATCAAGATACCTAAGAAAATCGGCAGAGGTATCCTTTACCCCTACACAAATTCCAGTTTGACCTTTGTCAAGCTCTGAAAGCAGCAGCTTATTGGAAACTGAAAAATTACCTTCAGCATCAGGTATGGGGTCTCCGTGGGGATCGCGTTTGGGGAAACCCAAAAATTTATCAAGTTCACGGGTTAACTTTTCAGATTTTATATGTTCGAGTTGTTCGGCAACATCGTGCACCTCATCCCAGTTAAAATTTAACTTTTCTACCAGGAAGAATTCCCAAAGCCGATGTTTCCGTATTACCTCAATCGCAGTTGTCCTGCCTTTTTCGCTTAGCTTCACCCCTTGGTATTTTTTGTAGATCACCAGTTGCTTATCTGATAATTTCCTGATCATATCGGTCACCGAAGAAGCCTTGGTCTCCATCTCCTCCGCAAGGGCGTTGGTACTCACCCCTCCCTTGTACCGGCGTTCCAGGTGGAAAATAGCTTTAAGATAATTCTCTTCTGAAAAACTAAACATATGTAATTTTTAAAGAAGCAAAATTACATTTTTTATTTGATCTTATCAATTTTTTAGACTTGTCTAAATATTTTAATTAGCTTTGCCAAAAAAAAGATGCGACTCCTAATCATTGTTATTTTGATTTTCTTCGGAAATAAAACCGCCGCTCAATCTATAAGTGGAAAAGTTGAAGATAGATCTGGCGAGCCTATTGCCTTAGCTAATATCTATCTGGAAAATTCAACAATCGGCACAACTACCGGAAACAATGGGAAATATATTCTGAGCAACATTAAAAAAGGCGATTATCAACTTGTGGTAAGTGCTATGGGTTACAAAACCACGAAGAAGAATATTTCAGTTTCGGAAAATCAAAAAGTCAATATTACCCTGAAAGAATCGAAGGATGAATTAGATGAAGTTCTTATTGTAGATACTCAAACCGGTTTGACCCGAAAAACGCCTTACAACGTTTCAACGATTAGTATGCAGGGAATAGAAAACAAGGGCAATCCTAACGGAATGATGGGTAGCTTGCGGGAGCTTCCGGGTCTTTACGGCGCTGAATTCGGGCAGGGAATTATAAAACCTTTCATTCGTGGACTTGGGTTTTCCCGTATTGTCACTATTTACCAGGGCAACAAACTTGAAAACCATCAATGGGGTGCAGATCACGGCCTGGGCATTAACGACCTTGGCATAAAACGAGTAGAAGTGGTTAAAGGGCCAGCCTCGGTTTTATATGGCTCGGGCGCCCTGGGAGGAGTGTTATTAGTTAAGGATGAAGATGATTATATAAATTCTGAAAAAATTACTGGCAACCTTGGAACCACTTATAACAGCGTTTCCAGGGGAATTCGAACTTATGCATCGGCGGGGAAATCTTTTAAAAGTGACCTGTACTTTAATGTGGATCTGGCTGTGGAGAACCATGCTGATTATCAAAATGGGGATCAAAGAATTATAGGAAACAGCAGATTTAACTCTAAAAGTCTCCGTCTGCATTCCGGGTTAAAAAAGGAGAATTTTGAAAATAAATTGGCTTTTACCTATAATGACCAGGACCTGGGGATAATCACTGATGAAGAAATGCTGCCTTCAGAAAGTCTTGCCACTACCCGAAATGACCGCGAAATGCAATTGCCCTTCCAGGAAGTTACCGATTATCTGTTGTCCTATAATCAGGAAACCAAAAACGAAAATTTTGAGACTTCACTACACCTTTCGCATCACTTCAATGAAAGGCGGGAAATAGAAACCGCCAGGGAGCTTACCGACCTGGGATTAAAACAAAATCATACTTTTTTTAATGCTCGCTTGAGTTTGCCTAACCGAAAAATCAAACACAGTTTTGGAGTTCAGGGGAGTTTTGTAAAAACGAAAAATTTCGAGAATTCAGAAGATTTCCTGATTCCTGATGCCGATGTTTTTGAAAGCGGAATTTACTATCTCGCCAGCGTTACTATGAATTCCTGGTATTTGCAGGGTGCTTTGCGTTATGATTTCCGAAAGGTTACCGCCGATGCAAGCGCCGCATATCTAATCGCCGATGATTTTATCTTACCCGGCAATCCTGAAAACCGAAAGCTCACAAGAGATTTTGAAGGTTTTACAGGCTCGCTTGGAGCAACAAAAAAATTTAATGATCAGCAGCAGCTCAAACTTAATTTTTCCACCGGATTTCGGGCTCCTGACCTGGCCGAGCTTTTTTCCAATGGGCCACACCCCGGAACCAACAGGTTTGAAAAGGGGAATGATTCCTTCGGACGGGAGCAAAGTTACCAGGTAGATGCAACCTACTCCTTCAGAAAAAATAAGTTTCAGGCTGATGTCTCGGCCTTTGGAAGTTTGGTACAGAACTACATTTTCTTTACAGCCTCCTCAGAGCAGCCGCCTGAAAATAGCCAGGAAATTTGGAGTTATAACCAAACTGATACTGGCTTCTACGGCCTCGAATTCGAGGTAAAATATAGCTGGTTAACTCAAAACCGACTGGAGACTTCTATTTCAGGAGCAATTGTGCGGGCCGAGGACGTGGATGCCGGGGAACATCTTAGTTTTATTCCCCCTGATAATTTTAATCTGAAGGCCACCTATTTTGCACTTTCAGATAAAAGTATGAGCATTTTTTCGAGACTCCGAATTATAAATGACCAGAATAAGGTTGGTTTAACCGAGGAAGAGACTCCGGGTTATAGTCTGTTGAATTTTGGCGCGAATAAAAAATTCAGCTTTGGAAAGAATTCCCTGGATGCCGGTTTTACCATTCACAATGCTCTAGATAAAACCTACGTAGATCATATGTCTTTGCTGAGAGCTTTTAATGTAAGCAGCCCGGGAAGAAATATTATGCTGAATTTAAAATATAACTTTTAAAGCTACATTCCGCGTTCCTTCTGAATTTGCTCGTAGGCTTCCTGGACCTTATTGAATTTTTCCTGTGCCCCCTTCCGGTAGGCTTCATCCATATGACCAAGCTTATCCGGGTGGTATTTTTTAACCATATGGCGGTAGGCCTTCTTCACCTCATCATCGCTGGCTGATTTCTGGATCTCCAATATCTTATAGGCATTATCGGCCGATTTGAAGAACATAGCCTTTAAGCTTTCAAAATCCATACGGCCTATGCGTAGGTAGCCGGCAATCTCCTGGATGGCACGGGCCTCAGCTTCACTCACCCGTCCATCGGCCTGGGCTATTCCGAAAAGAAAATGAATGATCTGCAAGCGGGCTGGATATTTGGTTCTGGCAGCAAGATATTGTGAAATGCGCGAGGCAGATATCTCACGATCCTTTATGAGATCATTAAAGGTTCTGAAGGTGGCATTGGCGTGTTCCTTTCCATAAGCCTGCACAAAGTAAGACCGCACATAGTCAAGTTCCTTTTGGGTTACATTGCCATCGGCTTTTATAACTATGGAACACAGCGAAAGCAGGTTAAGTTCAAAATCCCCGGGAGAAACCTTTTTTTCCTGCTGGCCAAACATTCCCTGCATTCCTCCACTAGAACGCGTCCAGTTATCAATTATTGAACCTATGATAAACCCCAGGATCGCGCCACCAAACCTGAAATACATATATCCTATTACCGCAAGCACCCATTTAAACATCAAGCTAATTTTAAATAAGCGGCAAAGATACTATTTTACAAAAGTTTAACCGAATTGCCGTCCTTTTAATGTTATTGGCATAACCTATTCGCCCATAATAAATTGAAATATGCTCAGCTGAAGTTAATTTGGTATCTTTGCCCCTCGTAAAAGTTTAATACAAAAAATAAATATATGTATCCAGCAGAGTTAGTAAAACCAATGCGCGAAGATTTAACCAGCATAGGTTTTGAAGAATTGCACACCGTAGAAGATGTAGATGCCGCAATGAAAAAAGAAGGAACTACTTTGGTAGTAGTAAATTCGGTTTGTGGATGTGCCGCTGCAAATGCCCGTCCAGGCGCTAGATTTTCGCTACAGAATGCGAAAAAACCGGATAATCTTTATACAGTTTTCGCCGGAGTAGATAAAGAAGCTACAACCCAGGCCCGTGATTATATGTTACCTTTTCCTCCCTCTTCGCCTTCTATGGCCCTTTACAAAGATGGAGAATTAGTTCATATGCTAGAGCGACACCATATTGAAGGTCGTCCTGCAGAAATGATTGCAGAAAACCTTATTGGTGCCTACAACGAATTTTGCTAGTAGACAGCTAACGATATTAAGGGCCGTTTGCAATGCAGACGGCCTTTTTTCGTTTTAAATTTATGCTGAAATAATTCCTTTATGAAAACCTTAATCGTCTTTGTTTCTATTTTACTTTCTGTTTCAGGCTGCGAAAACACCGAAAATTCGCAGCAGGTTGACAGAAAGGAACTCAATCGTCAACTCGAGGAGATAAAAGATCTTATCTCCCAGGAAGCCTGCGACGAACAAACTAAATGCGATTATATAGCCGTTGGAAGCAAGGCCTGTGGCGGTCCAAAATCCTATCTACTTTTTTCTTCCTCAATAGACCGGCAAAAACTGGTAGAATTAGTTGAAATCTATAATAAAGAAGAAGCTGATTTCAACCAAAAATACGGGATCGTATCAGATTGTATGTTAGTTACTCCCCCTGAAAAGGTAGAATGTATTAATGGAAAATGTGAAGCCCTATAGAATTTGCAGCTTTTGTACTGAAATATGTATTTTAGCTCCATAATTTTTAAGATGAAAAAAATACTTTCTTACCCTCTATCGGTACTGTTTTATATTTTCTTTTTTATCACCCTCCTTGTGTTTCATCCTATACAATGGATATCTCTAAAACTTGGTGGCTATCAACCGCATAAAAAAAGCGTAGATATATTTAATTTTTTCCTAATGCGTTGTCTTAATATCCTGGGCACGCGGTTTAGGTTTACAAATCCTTACAATATTCCGACAGACAAACCATGTATAATCGTCGCAAATCACCAGGGAATGTATGATATTCCTCCAATAATCTGGTATATGCGAAAACATCATGCAAAATTTGTAAGCAAGAAAGAATTGGGGCATGGTATTCCGAGTATTTCCTTTAATTTAAGACATGGTGGATCAGTGCTTATAGATCGTAAAAACAAGCGGGAAGCCATGGTGAAAATGGCGAAATTCGCCGATTATCTCAACAAGACTAAACATTCTGCCGTAATCTTTCCTGAAGGGACCAGAAGCCGTACAGGTGAACCAAAGAAATTTGCCATAAGCGGACTTCAGTTACTGTTTAAAAAAATGCCTGATGCGCTTATCGTTCCCATAACCATCAACAATTCCTGGAAACTCTTTAAGCACGGGAATTTTCCTATGGAACCCGGGGTGCATATCTCCCTAAAAGTTCACGAACCTATTGCTGCTAATTCAGACGATGCTGAGAGTCTTGTTGCTAAGGTAGAGCGCACCATCATAGCAGATATAAAATAGTGAGCTTTCAGAAATCTCCTTTTATGAACAAAACAGAAGTAATTCAGAATACAGTCGAATTTGTAAAAAAAACACTGGCCGATGCTGAAGGTGGCCATGATTGGTTTCATATCCAAAGAGTTTACAATAATGCAAAATTAATCGCGAAAGGAGAAAACGCCGATTTATTCGTTGTTGAACTGGGTGCCTTGCTTCACGATATAGCTGATTATAAATTTCATAACGGCGACGAAAGCAAAGGCCCTAAAATGGCTTCTGAATTTCTTAGAACTCAAAATGTTCCTGAAGAGGTTACAGAACACGTTATAAAGATCATCGAAAATGTTTCTTTCAAAGGAGGAAATGAAGGGCAGTCTTTTAATTCTATCGAATTAGAGATTGTACAGGATGCTGACAGGCTGGACGCAATAGGAGCAATTGGAATCGCTCGCACTTTTAATTATGGCGGTTTTAAAGGACGTGCTCTGTACGATCCGAAGATCAAGCCAAACCTTAAAATGACAAAAGAGGAATATAAGGCATCAACAGCGCCCACCATTAATCATTTCTACGAGAAATTGCTTTTACTGAAAGACCTGATGAACACCAAAACCGCCAGTGAAATTGCTAAAAAACGTCATATTTTTATGGAACAATATCTTGAGCAATTTTATAAAGAGTGGGAGGGCCAGACCTAGAATAGCTTCATTTGTCCGTCTTTAAAACTCTCGTGTAGTTTACAATTTAAATTTGTTCTCTCTCTGTCTTTTAGAAATTTGTTTCTGGCCAATTTAAACTGTTGCGCCACCTGGCTTGCAAATTCACCTTCCCCTTTCATTCTAGTACCAAAACGACTGTCATTTAGACTTCCGCCGTGCAGGCTTTCAATTTGCCTTAGTACTTTATCGGCCCTATCGGGCATGGTTTGTTTGATCCAATTTGTGAAAATTTCAGCAATGGCTCCATTTAATCTAACTATGGTATAACCCACACTCAGCGCTCCTCTTTGAGAAATTTCCTTTACCAGCGGCATGATTTCATGTGAATTTATAGCGGGAATTATCGGTGCCATCATCACACTAACCGGAATATTCGCTGCGGAAAGCTTTTCTATAGTTTCGAGGCGTTTTTTGATACTGGCTGTACGAGGTTCAAGAATTCTTCGGGTGTCTTCAGATAGAGAGGTTACTGAAAGGGTAACCTTCACCAGTTTATCTGCTGCTAGTTCCCTTAGAATATCCATATCCCGTTGAACCAGGGCATTTTTAGTAATAATCCCTACCGGATGTTTATACTTTAGGAAGGTTTCCAGCAATTGCCGCGTGATCCTAAGCTTTTTTTCTATAGGCTGATAACAGTCTGTATTTCCCGAAAGAATAATTGGTTTGGCATCCCATTTTTTGCTGCGGAGTTTTTTTTCGAGCAATTCCACAGCATTCCTTTTAACCAGGATCTTTCTTTCAAAATCCAGACCCGCGCTGTAGCCCCAGTATTCATGAGAATTCCTGGCATAGCAATAAACACAACCATGCTCACATCCCTGATAGGGATTCAGTGAAAATTCCATCCCGACATCGGGGCTGGTTACTTTGTTGACAATAGTTTTAGGAAAGGTGTCGATTAAAACAGTCTTGTTATTTTCTACCTCATCCCCTTCCGAAGCACAATAATTTAGAAAATCATCTCGAAATTCGTGCTGTTGTGCCTCAAACTTATTGGAAACATTTAACTGAGCTCCTCTTCCTTTTAAAAATTCATTATTGGACATATTACAAAAATATGGAATATATCCAATAACTAAACTTTAGAAGAGATTTTAACAGAATGGGTATAGAAATTATTCTCCCGGGAAATCGGCTTTGCGCTTATTAAGAAAGGCTGAAGTTCCCTCTTTAAAATCGGCAGTTCCAAAAGCATGGCCAAATTCACTTATTTCAATTTCAAAACCATTCACTCCCTCTTCGTAATTGGCATTAATAGCTTTAATGGCACCGCTAATAGCTACTAGAGAGTTTTTCATGATTTTATTGGCAAGCTCTAATGCCAAATTCGGTAATTCTTCCAGAGAAGTCACATGATTTACGAGATTATACTGTAGCGCCTGGTTTGCATCTATCATTCCGGCGCTCATGATCATTTCCATCGCGCGACCTTTACCTACCAATTGCGGAAGACGTTGTGTTCCTCCATATCCGGGAATCACTCCAAGGGAAACTTCGGGCAGACCCATTTTTGCATTATCGCTGGCGATTCTAAAATGCGCGGCCATCGCCAGTTCCAAACCACCTCCCAGGGCAAATCCGTTTATGGCAGCAATTACCGGTTTTGGAAAATTAGCTACAAAGTCAAAAAGAGCTGCTTGTCCTTCGGCGGCAAGTTCGCGGCCTTCTTCCGGAGAAAAATCGGCAAATTCACTAATATCAGCACCGGCAACAAAGGCTTTTCCTCCACTTCCGGTAAGAATTACTACTTTAACATCATGATTTTCTTTAGCTTCAGAAAAAGCTTCGTGAAGTTCATTTATAGTAGCCTTGTTAAGCGCATTTAATTTTGTTGGACGATTTATGGTTATTTGCAGGATTCCATCCTGCTCTTCAGCTAAAATATTTTCGTAAGTCATTTTTTAAAATTTTAATTCTACTTCGGAAATCGCACCTTAAAGATAGTGCCTTTATTTTGTTTAGAGCTAAAGCTAATTGTTCCCTGGTAATTTTCCACAATATTCTTTACCATGGCGAGCCCAAGACCCATTCCGCTGGATTTGGTGGTAAATTTAGGTTCAAAGACCTTTTCTTTATTCTCTTCAGCAATACCTATCCCATTATCTGAAACCGAGATACAAACCATGCTATCTTCATCATGGACACTCACAACAATTTGAGGATTCTCAACATCCTGTATAGCCTGGATGGCGTTTTTAACGAGGTTGGTGACAACTCTAATCAATTGGGTTCTATCAAATTTGGCAAGGATCTCCTCCTTATCTGTAGAAAAGGTTATAAAACTCTCATTAAAAATATCGAGGGCTAGCTTTACGATCTTCGGCACATTGAGAGTTTCATTCTGCTGGGCCGGCATTTTAGCGAAATTCGAAAACGCACCAGCTATTGAGCTCATAGTGTCTATCTGATTGATGAGAGTTTTGGAATACTCATCTACTTTATGTTCAATATTAGGATCGTTCGGATCAAAATTTCTCTGAAAGCTTTGCACGCTTAATCGCATTGGAGTCAGTGGATTTTTAATCTCATGAGCAACTTGTTTTGCCATTTCCCGCCAGGCCTGTTCCCGCTCTGTGGCCGCCAGCTTCACCGCGCTTTCTTCCAGTTCATCTATCATACTGTTATAAGCTGAAACCAGGGCAAAAATTTCTTCGGAAGCATTGTTGATCTGGATCTTTTGGTTACGCTTATCCAGCCGGGTCTGGTTGATCTTATCTGAAATTATTTTAAGGGTTTTGGTGATATACTTGGAAAGAAAATAGGACAAAACAATAGCCAGAATAAGCATAAATAAATATACTTCCCCCATCCGCATCAGGAAATTATTGAGATCACGGTTTAGCAATCGATCATCCTGCAGGTAGGGCAAATAGAGGATAGCAAGCGGTTTAAATTTATTGTCGGTTATATAAGAATAGGATGACTGAAACTTATCGCCATTTACCTCGTTATGTGTCAACACCCTTTTTGCAGAAGAAGCATCAAGTCTTTCCAGAATTTCTTTATCCAGTTGAACATCGGTAGTATCCTTATAGAAAGATTCATTGGATTTCACCAAAAGCTGCCCTTCAAGATCGTAGATATTTATCTGCATTTCGTGAACCTGGGCCATCTCATAGATCTTTCCCCGTTCCTTAAAAATTTCATCAATATTTTCGGTATTCACATAATAGGTAGTGCTTCCAAGTACAAAGCGAATATTTTCCATTATGGCCTGTTCTTTTCTTTCCAGGCGTTCTCTATGATATTGTTCTGCTTCATGTTTGTATTGAAGTACGGTAATACCAACAATGAGGATGGAAGTACCCAACACGAGCAGTATCATGGAGAAGAAAATTCTGGAACGCAATGAAAGTTTAAGCAGGTTCATATGGCTTTAATTAAGCAAATATCAGGCCTTAGGATTTTTTGCACGTATTCTCTTATAAATTTTAACTCCCAGCATCAACATCCCGGCAAGCAGAAATATTCCCAGCACCCCATATATCCAATTCAGAGAATCTCTTATAATTACCAGGAAAACCACTGCGAATAGAATCAGGGTAGAAACCTCATTCCAAAGTCGCATTTGGTTGGAGGACCATTTTATAATATCCTGCTGCATTTCTTTAAAAATCAAATGGCATTTATAGTGATAAATGTATAACAAGACTACAAAACCCAGTTTTATAAGCATCCAGTCCATTTGTAAAAATGAAGGAACTAAATATAGCAACCAAAATGCAAATAAACTGGCCAATATAGCAGAAGGCCAGGTGATAATGTACCACAAGCGTTTAGTCATCAGTTTTAATTGTTCACTCAGGATTTGCTTATCAGGTTCCGGCTTCCGGGTAGCTTCAATATGGTAAATAAATAACCTTGGGATATAAAAAAGCCCGGCAAACCAGGTGATCACAAAAATTAAATGAAGTGCCTTAATGTAATGGTAATAATCTATCACAAATTATAGGTTTGCTTGTTTATCCCTGAATGTGTCAAAGCTTGTACGTCTAACAAAGGTAAGTATTTGTTTTAGGATTTTCAGACCTAAATACTAATCGGGATTCAGGTTTCGTTTTATTTCCCGGTTTAAGAAAAAACCGGTTACAATGGTAGACAAAACATCGGCCAACGGAAAGGAAATCCATACTCCTAATTCCCCAAAATAATTTGGCAGGATGAGAACCAGAGGGATAAAGAAAAAGCCCTGTCGGGAAAGTGTAAGCAATAATGCAGGCAAAGCTTTCCCTACCGCCTGGAAGTAAGCCGCCCCTATTAACTGGAGTGCAACTATTGGAGTGGCAGCAAACACCCACCGCATAGCTGAAGGCGTTGCCGCGATAATTTCTTCATTCCCGGTAAAAACCTTTACTATTTCTTCAGAAAAAAACATTATTCCTGCAAACACCAGCAGTGCCAATAAGCTGGCATAGGTCACCGCAGTCCTGATGCTTTTCTTCACCCTGGAAAATTCTCTGGCGCCATAGTTATATCCGGCGATTGGCAGAAAGCCTTGCGTCACCCCCAGCACCGGAAACAAGGCAAATAGAAGCATCCTGGCAATAATAGCATATACTGTAACCGCATTTTCTCCGCCCAGATCAAAAAGGATATTATTCATCAACAGATAAATAACACTCACCACAGCCTGGCGGGCCAGGGTTACAAATCCCAGGGAGGAAATCTCTTTAACTACCGGAAGTTTAAAACCAAAATGCGCAAGGCTTATTTTTAATTCGGAATTCTTCGAAAGGAAAAACCAGAGCACGTAAGAAAAACAGAAAATATAGGAAGCAGTCGTAGCAAGTGCCGCCCCAAACATTCCCATTTCCAAAACATTTATTAGAATATAATCAAGAAGAAGGTTTGCCACAGAAGGGATGATCATGGCCACCATAGCGAATTTCGGTTTTCCCTCCGCTCGTATAACAGTGTTCCCCATCATACAAAGCGCCAGGAAAGGAACTCCACTGACAACGACCTGATAATAAATTCTGGCTGGTTCGAAAATTGCGCCCTTACCTCCAAAAGCAGGAATTAGCGTGTCTACAAACAAAAGTCCTAATCCTACAAGCGTTAAGGAGAGAATAAGAGTAAGGCTAATCATGTTCCCGAAGGTCCGCAGGGCTTTCACAGAATTGTTTGCTCCAAGCGCCCTGGAAACCACAGAAGACCCTCCCACCCCGATAGCCATTCCCAGGGCAGCTATAAAAAAAGAAACCGGTAAGACCACATTAATAGCTGCAATTGCAACCGGGCCTATCCAGTTTCCAACAAAAATTGTATCTACCAGGATGTTTAAGGACATCACCAGAATCCCAATGGATGCCGGCACTGCCTGCTGGATAAGAAGTTTTCCTATTGGTTTATTTCCCAGCTCAGCAGCGGTGATCTTTGACATTATACCTCAACAGCCTTTTGGTGCGCCCATTCATCAATCCATCGGGCCAGGACATTCACCCAGTCATCACGATCGTTCAGACAGGGAACTACATTAAATTCTTTTCCGCCCACTTCATGGAAGATCTCCTCACCTTCCATGGCAATCTCCTCCAGGGTTTCCAAGCAGTCTGAAACAAAAGCAGGAGTAACCACTGCAAGTTTTTTCATTCCCTGTTTTCCAAAACGTTCTATAGTTCGATCGGTATATGGTTGGAGCCACGGGTCAAAACCAAGGCGTGACTGGAATGAAACGCTGTATGAATTCTCTTTTAATTCAAGATATTCGGCTACTAAACGGGTTGTTTCGAAGCATTGATGCCTGTAGCAAAACTGGTGCGCTTCTGAAGGAGTCTTGCAACAGCTGCCATCGATCTTACAGTGAGATTTCGTGATATCACTTTTTCGAATATGTCTTTCGGGCACTCCATGGTATGAAAACAATAAATGCTGAAAATCTTTGCCTTTTAAGCTATCTGAAATACTTTCGGATAGGACTCTGATATAATCCGGATGATTGTAAAAAGGCGGCACTGTGGTGAATTGCATCTCAGGAAAATGCTTTTGCCGTAATTCTTCAGCTAAAACCAAAATTGTTTCTGTAGTGGCCATGGCAAACTGAGGATAAAGCGGAAAAAGAAGCACCTCATTCACCCCTTTATCATGCAATTCCTGCAAGCCCGACATAATGGAAGGCTTCCCATAGCGCATGGCCAGGGAAATAGGAACAGACGTTATGTTGTCAATTTTTGACTGTAGTCTTTCTGAAAGCACTATCAATGGTGAACCTTCTTCCCACCAAATCTTCTGATAGGCTTCGGCCGATTTTTTAGGCCGGGTATTCAGAACTATTCCTCTAACAAGCAGCACACGTGCCCAGTATGGCACATCTATTACCCGCTCATCCATAAGGAATTCGTCAAGATATTTTTTTACATCTTTAGGATCGGTGCTATCTGGGGAGCCCAGGTTGACCATTAGTACGCCTTTACTCATAGGTTCTTTAATTTCGGCACTAAAATATAATTATAATCCGTGCGGTAAAAACCGCAGCTATTCTGAATTCTTATTGTTCAATAATCAAATCGGTATCTCCCAGGGCAAAAAGGATACATCTTGAAATATGTTCTCTAAAACCCGGTTCAATATAAGACTGGATTCTGTGGCCACCACCGGTGTATATACTAACTCCGCCTCCCGGAAGTTCACGGTACCAGGCAATGGGATGTTCGTCTCCATTTTCTCCACCACTATAAGTAGTTTCATCGACGCTCAGCAATATTATATTTTCCGGATTCAGGTTTTTATAATTGTACCACTCATCTACTCTGGACCAGGGATTGGGAAGGTGAGAAACCGTGGGGTGATCTGGCATTTCTACGCTCACATTGGCCCGCTGTACTTCAGGATGATTATCAAAATACCCACCTACCAACTCGCCATACCAAGGCCAGTCAAATTCAGTGTCTGCAGCTGCGTGAATTCCGAAAAAATTACCGCCATCGGCAATATATTTTTCAAATGCGACTTGTTCTTCCTCATCTAAAACATCCCCGGTTGTATTTAAAAATATCACCAACGCGAACTTATCAAGATCTTCTTTATTGAAATCATCACTATCTCTTGATAATTTCACCTCATAACCATTTTCCTCCCCGAGATCCTCAATGGTCGCATGGCCAGTAGGGATAGATTCGTGCCAGAATCCTTCGGTTTTATAAAAAACTAAAACTTCCTTTTTTTCTTTTTCCTCTTCTTCCTGAGCATTTATACTCCATGTGAGCATTAATGCGAAAATCATTAGTGAGAAAACTTTAATCTTAATCATTATTAAATATTTGTAGGTAGAGACATTATATATTTCTTGGGGGTTGTTCCAAATTTCTTTTTAAAAGCTGCAATAAAGTGGCTGGCGGTACTGTAACCCAGCTTCAGTCCCACTTCATTTACATTGTATTCTCCTGTATCCAGTAATTTTCGGGCGTATTCCATTTTGTAATCAAAAAGAAAACTATACACCGAAGTGCCGTAAATCTGCTTAAAACCATCTTTGAGTTTTTTCAGACTAAGGCCAATATCATCTGCGAGTTCTTGCAGCGACGGGGGCTCGGCCAGTTTGGAAATCACAATATCTTTTGCCCGACGAATCTTCATAATGTTTTCTTCATCGATAAGGAAAGGACATTGTTCCAGGTCGGGATCCTCAGTTCGGTTGAAATATAAACTCAGCAATTCGTATGCTTTTCCTTTAAAATACAGGTTCTTAATACTCGGAGTTAAGCTGAAATTTAAAAGCTGGTTAAGCACTATTGCCATAGATGGCGTGATTGGTGCGTCTTTATAATATTTCTTATCCCTGTTTTCTATACTTAAAAAGGGAATATAATCGGCTTCTTGTGAGAACAGAGCGTGGAATTTTTTAATAGAGATCACCAGAGAGATGACCCAGGAATTTGGCTGCAGATTCAAATTTAATGGAAGCGCCTGCTGCGGATTGTAAAGCAGGAGAGAATTTTCCTCTTCAAGCGGCAACTCATATCCGCCAGCGTTAAACAAAAACTTACTACTACCCTTAACATTGAAATGAAATTGGATAAAACTACTATCTATTTCACGAACATAGTTCTGAGTATCAGCTGAATCATTAAGGAACTTCAGAATATAAAATCCCTCTTCTATTTGGGTACTGACTATGGTTCCTTCAGCGATATTTTTACCGGTGGTCTTCATCATAAAATACTTATTTCTTTGTTTGCCATCAGAATTAAGGCCTTTCAAGTAATTGAATTTACCATTAATTCAGCTATTTTTCAAAGTTAGAGCGATTTTAACTGATATTTATCAGGAATCGATACATTTAGTACTTTGAGCGTTATATTTTCTTTAAGGGATGTTTTACTTTTGTCCACGCAATCCTAAAAACATACATGGAAAATTTTCATTTTTCTGGAGGTAAACATTTTTATACCATTGGCTTAAGCTATAAAAAAGCTGATGCCGAGATAAGGGGTCATTTCAGCCTTGGGGAAGAAGCCAAACAGCGACTGCTGGAACAGGCTAATGAAGAAGGAATTGAGGCTATTTTAACCACCTCCACCTGTAACCGTACCGAAATTTACGGTTTCGCACATCATCCCTTTGAACTTATCAAATTGCTTTGCGAACATACCCACGGTACCGTAGAAGAATTTGAGAAAGTTGCCTATGTTCATAAAAATAAAAAGGCTATCGCTCATATGTTCCAGGTGGGAACCGGTCTTGACAGTCAGATTCTGGGTGATTTTGAAATTATTAGCCAGTTGAAAAATTCTTTTGTCCAGTCTAAAAAACTGGGGCTTACCAATGTTTTTCTTGAGCGCCTTGTGAATGCCGTGATCCAGGCGAGCAAACGTATTAAGAATGAAACCGAGATTTCCAGTGGTGCCACTTCTGTAGCATTTGCCTCGGTGCAGTACATTCTGAATAATATTGAAAATATTTCCCAAAAGAATATTCTTCTCTTCGGAACCGGTAAAATTGGGCGTAATACCTGTGAAAATCTGGTAAAACACACCAAGAACCATCATATTACCTTAATTAACCGAACCAAGGATAAAGCAGAAAAAGTTGCGGGAAAATTTAACCTTCTAGTTAAAGATTACGCGGATCTGCAAGCTGAAATTCGCAACAGCGATATTTTAATAGTGGCAACCGGTGCTCACAACCCAACAATCTCTAAAGAGCTTATCTACGCTAAAAAGGATTTGCTTATTCTTGATCTTTCTATTCCGAAAAATGTAGCCGACGATGTGGCCGAGCTTTCCAATGTTAAACTCGTTCACCTGGATCAGCTTTCAAAAATGACTGATGCTACCCTGGAAAGACGCCAGCAGTTTATACCAAAAGCTAAAGAGATCATTGTTGAAGTGGAAGCCGAATTCAACAAATGGCTGGAAACCAGAAAATTTGCTCCAACCATCAAAGCGCTGAAGAAAAAACTGAAAACCATGAAGGATGACGAATTGGATTTTCAACGCAGAAAAATTACCGATTTTAATGATGAGCAGGCCGAAATTATAAGCAATCGCATCATTCAAAAGATCACCAAGCATTTCGCCAACCATCTAAAAAGCGATTCTGAAACCACTGATGAAAGCCTGGAACTTATCCAGAAGGTATTTCAGTTAGAAGAGCTTCAAAAATGAATAAAATCATAAGAATAGGCACCCGGGACAGCGAACTTGCCCTTTGGCAGGCCAAAACCGTGCAGAATGCCCTGGAAAAATTAGGTCATGAAACTAAATTGGTCCCGGTAAAATCTACGGGAGATCTCAACCTCGATCAACCTCTTTATGAAATGGGCATTACGGGGATTTTCACAAAAACGCTGGATGTGGC
Organism: Salegentibacter sp.; assembly: GCF_041642575.1. Classification (NCBI taxonomy): domain Bacteria; kingdom Pseudomonadati; phylum Bacteroidota; class Flavobacteriia; order Flavobacteriales; family Flavobacteriaceae; genus Salegentibacter; species Salegentibacter sp. The sequence goes on from NZ_JBEPWD010000007.1 coordinate 46,237, forward strand.
GATGATAAAAGGCGAAATAGATATCGCCGTTCATTCCATGAAAGATGTACCCACTGCGCTTCCAAAAGGAATCGTGGAAGCAGCGGTTTTAAAAAGGGCAAATCCCAAAGATATTTTAATTCATAAAGGCCTTGATTTCCTTAATGCTGAAGGAACTATCGCGACCGGAAGCCTTCGCCGCAAAGCCCAGTGGCTCAACAGGTATCCCGGGCATCAAGTAGTTGATTTACGTGGAAATGTAAACACCCGATTGAAAAAGTTGAAGGAAAACGAATGGAACGGTGCTATTTTTGCCGCTGCAGGTCTGGAACGTATCGCTCTGACGCCTGAAAACTACGTAGACCTCAACTGGATGATTCCAGCCCCTGCTCAGGGAGCAATGCTCGTGGTGGCCATGGAAAACGATGACTCTTGCTTAAAAGCCCTGGAACCACTAAATCACCGGGAAAGCAAAATCAGTGTTCATATTGAACGGCAGTTTCTTAAAACCCTGGAAGGTGGCTGTACTGCCCCAATTGGAGCTCTTGTAACCATAGATAAAGATATTGTTTATTTCAAAGGAGCACTTTTCAGCCTTGATGGTAAACAGAAAATAGAAGTAGAAAAAACCACAAGAATTGACGAAGTTCAAGGTTTTGGAAACAGCTGTGCCCGCGAAATACTTGGAAATGGCGGAAAAGAACTCATGCTGGAGATAAGAAAGGTCTTAAAATAATGACAATTCTTTCTACTAAAAAACTCAGCTTAAGCCAGAAAAACCTCTTTCTGAATTCAGGGTTGAGCCTTGTGGAATACGACGCCATTAAAATTGAATTTCTGGATTTTCAAATTCCGGAGAAGGAGATTAAAAATGCCATTATAACCAGCAAAAACTCGGCGAAAGCTATCATTGAAAAACAGCTTAAAATTCAAAATTGTTTTTGTGTGGGTGAGAAAACTGCCGGTTTCTTAAAAAACCATAACTTTAATATTCGGGAAATTTCAGATTACGGGAGCGATCTGGCTAAAATTATTACTGAAAAATACCGAAATGAGAAATTCACTTTTTTCTGCGGAAATCTTCGCAGGGAGGAATTGCCTTCAGAATTAAAAAAAGAAGACATTGAATTTAAGGAGGTGGAGGTTTATAAAACAAGTATAAACAAGCAAAGCTTTCAGCAGGAATTTGATGGAATTATGTTTTTCAGTCCCAGCGGCGTTAAAAGCTTCACCTCTGAAAATATAATTAAGGAAAGCACCGTCTTTTGTATAGGTAGGACTACCGCAAAGGAAGCTGAAAAACACACCAAAAATATTGTAATTGCCAACAAACCCAGTATCGAAAACCTGATTGTTACTGTGGTGAAGCATTATAAAGAAAAGAACTGAAATGATAAAAAACGATTTATTTTTAAGAGCTTTAAAAGGAGAAACAGTAGAACGTCCACCGGTTTGGATGATGAGACAGGCCGGGCGCTACCTGCCCGATTTCATGAAGCTGAAGGAGAAATACGATTTCTTCACCCGTTGCCGCACCCCCGAACTGGCAACCGAGATCACGGTAATGCCAATAAATCAGGTAGGAACTGATGCTGCTATTCTTTTTAGCGACATTCTGGTTGTGCCGCAGGCGATGAATATTGAAGTGGAAATGAAACCCGGCGTTGGTCCATGGCTCCCAAACCCCATAAGAACCCAGCAGGATGTTGATCGCGTAATCGTTCCGGACATTGAAGAGACTCTGGGATACGTGATGGAAGCCATAAAAATGACCAAAAAGGAGCTGAATGATGAAGTTCCGCTTATTGGTTTTGCCGGTTCTCCATGGACTATCCTTTGCTATGCGGTACAGGGACAGGGTTCTAAGAATTTTGATATCGCGAAGAAATTCTGCTTTACAAATCCTGTGGCTGCTCACCAATTGCTTCAAAAAATTACCGATACTACTATTGCCTATCTCAAAGCAAAAGTAGCTGCCGGGGTAGATGCGGTTCAGGTTTTCGATTCCTGGGGCGGAATGCTTTCTCCCACCGATTACGATGAGTTTTCCTGGAAATATATTCAGCAGATCATCGATGCTTTAAAAGATGAGATCCCGGTAATCGCCTTCGGGAAAGGTTGCTGGTTTGCACTGCATATCATGGCAAGATCTGGCGCTTCAGCTATTGGCGTTGATTGGACAATTACTGCAAAAAATGCTCGTTACCTAAGCGGTGGCCAGATTACCCTGCAAGGTAATTTTGATCCTTCAAGGCTATATTCCCCTCCGGCAGAGATCAAAAAAATGGTGCATCAGATGATCGATGAATTTGGTAAAGATCGCTATATCGTAAACCTGGGACATGGCATCTTACCCGACATTCCGGTTGAAAATGCAATCGCTTTTGTTGAAGCGGTGAAAGAATACAAATAGTAAAATGGCGATCTGGGCGCGTTTAAAAAATATGAGTCCGTGGGAAGTTTTCCAGCTTCTTAAGGTTTCTATCAGACAGCCGCGCTTCGTTATCCCAACTATGAAAGCCACCCGGCAAAGTATAAAGTTTTGTGATGAACTTTTTGGAGGTGACCACCACGAGAATAACCGTACTAATGCCTTCAGGCACGCGTTTTGGAATTATTTGATCTGTGAGCAGTGCTATAAAGTTTGTAATTCGGTAGAGAAATCGATGGAATGGAGTAAAAAGATTACCGATCTCCACGAGGAACTTGCACCTAATGATGAACGAGCCAAATTAATGGATCTACATAATAATCAAATAGGTCGCGAGCTTTTTAAAAGGTATTATTCCGAAGAAAATTTTGACATAATTCCGGTTTTGACCGAAGAAATGCAAAGGGCAGTTAAAATCAGTAAAACAGAAGAGATATCCGGCCAACAAGGACGTATGGTATATATCGAAGATCGACTATGAGAGAACAATTTTACGCATATATTGAACAATTACAGGATAAGATCACCTCAAAACTTGAGGAAATCGATGGAAAAGCGAAATTTCAGCAAGATCTCTGGAAGCGCCCCGAAGGCGGTGGCGGCAGAACCCGGGTGATTGAAAACGGAAATGTATTTGAAAAAGGCGGAGTAAATATTTCGGCAGTGCACGGGCCTTTGCCTCCGGCGATGCAACAATATTTTAAGGTAGGCGATGTAGATTTTTTCGCCTGTGGCCTAAGCCTGGTACTTCACCCTAAAAGCCCTATGGTTCCCACGGTTCATGCTAACTGGCGCTATTTCGAGATGTATGACAAATCGGGAAAAGTGATAGACCAATGGTTTGGCGGTGGCCAGGACTTAACCCCATATTACCTGTTCGAAGAAGATGCCATTCATTTTCATAAGGTATCAAAGCAAGCCTGCGACAAGCACAATCCTGAATTCTATCCTGAATACAAGAAAAAATGTGATGAATATTTTTGGAATTCCCATCGGGATGAAGCGAGGGGCATCGGTGGATTGTTTTTCGATTATTTAAAGGCTTCCGAAGAAATGAGCATCGAGTCCTGGTATGATTTCGTGACCGAAGTAGGCGATAGTTTTCTCGAAGCTTACGTCCCAATTGTAGAAAAAAGGAAAAATCTAGGCTATATCGAAGCCCAAAGAAACTGGCAGGAGATCAGGCGTGGGCGGTACGTAGAATTTAACCTGGTACACGATAAGGGCACCCTGTTCGGTTTAAAGACCAACGGCAGGATAGAGAGTATTTTGATGAGCCTGCCCCCACACGTGCAATGGGTTTACGATCACCATCCTGAAAAAGGAAGTGAGGAAGAGAAATTGCTGAAAGTTTTGGAAAAGCCCCGGAATTGGGTATAACGTGCCGCTCCTCTGGAGCTCATTGCTTAAAACTAGACAAAGATTATAAATATCGCCTCTACGAGGCTATAGTTCTCAATATCTTGCTTTAAAAATTAATAAAGCTCCGGCAGGAGCGGCATATTTATAAAAATTTATCATACCACTCTAACAGAGCCTCAGAGAGGCGGCATAAATTATTCACTGAATATTTGTAAATTTAAAAATGGCCAACACCTATACACAAATATACATTCATTGCGTTTTTGCCGTTAGAGGAAGACAAAACCTCATTTCTAAAAAATGGAAGGACGAATTATATAAATATATTACCGGTATTGTCACGAATGAAGGCCAGAAATTATTGGTGATTAATGGAATGCCAGACCATTTACACCTTCTTCTGGGAATTAAACCCAATAAGAATATTTCAGACCTAATTCGCGATATAAAAGCCAATTCTTCCCGTTTTATAAATACTAAAAACTGGGTTGCTGGGAAATTTGAATGGCAAAAAGGCTTCGGTGCCTTTTCCTGCGGACATTCGCAATTGAATACAGTAATTCATTACATCCAGGAGCAGGAAAATCATCATAAAAAATTAAGTTTCAGGGAAGAATATCTGAAATTTTTGATTTCGTACAATATTGACTATAATTCGGATTATCTTTTTGAAGAAATCGAATAAAATCAAAAGAAATAAAATCATGTATCCACTAAATAGAAATCGAAGATTAAGAACCAATGAGGCCGTAAGAAGCCTGGTTAGGGAAACCGCTATCACTCCAGACGATTTTATCGTACCGCTTTTTGTAGTGGAAGGAAAGAATATTAAAGAAGAAATCGCCTCCATGCCTGGGTATTTTAGGATGAGCCTGGATCTTTTGAAAAAGGAAACAAAAGAGATCTGGAAATTAGGTTTAAAATCGGTATTACTTTTCGTCAAAGTTCCGGATAACCTTAAAGACAATGCTGGCACCGAGGCTTTAAATGCCGATGGGTTGATGCAGCGTGCTATTAACACCGTTAAAGAAGCAGTTCCAGAAATGCTGGTAATGACCGATGTTGCGTTAGACCCCTACTCTTCTTATGGTCACGATGGAATTATTGCTGATGGCAAGATCATCAATGACGACACTACAGCCATTCTAGCCGAAATGGGACTTTCTCACGCCAAAGCAGGCGCCGATATACTGGCCCCCAGCGATATGATGGACGGGCGCATTTTTGAGATCAGAAGCCTCCTGGAAGACGAAGGTTTCCACGATACCGGGATTATGAGTTACAGTGCCAAATATGCCTCTGCTTTTTACGGACCTTTCCGCGACGCTTTGGATTCTGCACCTGTTGATGCTGAAAATATTCCGAAGAATAAGAAAACCTACCAAATGGATCCTGCCAACCGCGATGAAGCAATCCGTGAAACCCTGATGGACATTGAGGAGGGCGCCGATATCGTGATGGTAAAACCGGGACTTTGTTATCTCGACATAGTTCGCGACATTAAAAACGCTGTAAACGTGCCGGTAGCCGTTTACCAGGTAAGCGGGGAATATGCGATGATTAAGGCTGCTTCAGAGAAAGGCTGGCTTGATCATGATGCCGTGGTATTGGAGCAATTAACGGCGATTAAACGAGCAGGAGCAAATATGATTGCCAGTTATTTTGCTAGAGACGCGGTAAAATTGATATCGTAGGCAGCAAATACGAAAAACTGCTTTTCTAAAAACTCATGAAAAAGCTTCGAAAGGATTGTCGGAAATCGTCAAATGGCGGAACTTTCCGGAGCTTTAATATTTCTTTTTATTTTATTCTTCGATTAATCCCTAAATTAGTTATTTAAACATTTAACTACGCAATGGGATTACTTATTTTCTATGCTTTTATTTCCATTTTCTTTTCCTTTCTATGTTCTATTCTGGAGGCTGCATTATTAAGTTTCACCCCTTCCTATATAAAGATCAAAAAGCAGGAAGGAAAGGAATACGCCGATACGCTGGCACATTTCAAACAGGATATAGATCGACCTTTAATTGCACTTTTAACGGTAAATACCGTTGCACACACTGTGGGAGCAATAATGGTTGGAGTCCAAGCTGAGAAAGCCTTTGGTGACGGAACTAATGCTGTGGGTATTGTTTCAGCTATAATGACCCTGGCTATTCTGATTTTATCTGAAATTATCCCTAAGACCATCGGCGCAACCTACTGGCAGAAGCTGGGGAATTTCAC
>NZ_JBEPWD010000008.1:0-35105 GCF_041642575.1 Salegentibacter sp.
TTATAACTTTTCACTGATGTCGCTCCAAAAGCCTTGGTTCTCCGTAAAGCTGATCTGGCATCTTCCAGGTTGTTTATCACTGCCTTGAAATCTCCATCGGCACCATAAAGGATGACCCCGGTGGAATAAATTCTGGGACCAACCATTTCTCCGGCCTTAACCATTTCAGCCATGCTAAATATTGTTTCGCTCAAAGCAGAGGGATCGTGGACAGTAGTAACCCCAAAAGCAAGATTAGCATACAATGGCCAGTGTTTTTCAGGAGTAAGTCCGTATCGGAAAGCACCGATATGGGCATGGGCGTCAACGATTCCAGGCATAATAGTTTTTCCTTCCAAATCGTAGACTTTTGCTCTGTTTGGTATGTTCACTGCAGAAACTTTGCCAACCGAAACAATTTTATTACCGTCAATTAAGATACTTCCATTCTCAATAACCTCGTCTCCATTCATAGTGATGATGCGCGCATTGGTAAAGGCAATTTGACCTGAAGGCACATCGGTTTCCAATTTCAGCCCAATCTTAGTTCCCTTTTCAGTGATGGGAGGAATAGAATCGGGTGAATTTTGTAAAAATGTAAAGCGTTCTGAAACCTTATTGGTAAAATATTCGTCACCCAGGGTCCAGTGTAGATTTTTGCTATCATCAGACCAGTGCAGGTTTAGCCCGGCATCTTTGGCGATCTGGCTCACCGGAACCGTTTTGGTGTTGTTGCCTAAATCAATCGGGCGGCCCGTCATTTGCAACGGGGCCACATAGGCTTTATGCAAATGCGAGAAAACCACCCATTTGTTATCGGGGCTTGGTACCAGCCTGTTTGCATATTTCGAATTGATATGTGTGCGCTCATCATTACCGGAAAGATCTATACTTTTCAAACTTTTTTCGATGCTGCCCATTAGGCCGCCCCCGGTTTGGAAGAATATGCGTTTGCCATCGGCACTGTACTGTGGGAAGTCTCCTGAATCGTAGATCTTTTTCAGATTCTCTCCTGAAGAGCTAATAGTATAAATCCCCGGTTCTTTGCCAAAAGTTTGTCCCTGGTCTGAGTTGCCTCTTTCTTTGACAAAAGCGATCTGGTTGCCATCATGAGAAAAAGATGGATTTCTGAAGATCCCCTTTTCTGAAGTTAATTTCTGAGGATTTCTTCCATTCAAACCAACTTTCATTAAAGTTCCCATTCCTTCGTCGGTCCAGGTTACATATGCGATTTCTTTTCCATCAGGTGAAAAAGCTGGTTCAAACTCAAATTCTTCATTTTTAGTGATTCGTTGAGGTTTCCCATTAGGAAGGTCCTTTTTCCAAAGACGACCGACTGCGCTAAAAACTAAGGTTTTTCCGTTAGGGGAAGTTACCGCGTGTCTAATCACTTTTGCATCAAATTCTTCAGAGAAAACCGGGTGCTCGCTGCGATGGCTTTCAGCAATTTCAATGGTGTTTTCCACCTCGAAAGGAATAACATCACTTTCAAAAGTTTCAATATTTACTTTATTGATCTTGCCTTCGGCCCAGAAAACGATTTCCTTATTGTTTGGCATCCAGTCAAAACCGGGATAAACCCCAAAAATCGCCCAGGCTTCCTGTTGATCTTTGCTCAGGTCATCATAAACCGGCCATTCCTCACCTGTTTCCAGATCGTGGATATATAAAACCGATTTGGTCCTGATACGTTTTACAAATGCCAGTTTCTTTCCATCGGGAGAAACCTGAGGTCTTGCCGCTCCACCGGGACCACCGGTGATGGTAGTGTTTTCTCCGGTTTCAAAATCGTAGCGTTTTATGACGTAAATCTGCTTATTTGGGTCTTTGTTGTACTGAAAGGCCCCTCCGGGATACATATCCTCGCTATAGTAAAGGTATTTTCCGTCGGAAGAAATGCTAGGCTCATTTACGTCCTGCTGATCGTTCTTTCGCTCGGTAAGCTGCAAACCTGCCTCTCCACCGATATGATATTGCCACATTTCGCCAGCCCCAAGGGAACGACCTGAAGTAAAATGCTTTCTGGCTACAATGGCCTGCCCATTTGGCATCCATTCAGCATTATTCAAAAGTCTGAAATCCTCTTTGGTGAGTTGTTCGGCATTCTCACCATCTCTATCCATTATCCAGATATTATCACCTCCACCGGCATCACTGGTAAAAGCAATTCTGGAACCATCGGGGCTAAAGCGGGGTTGTAACTCGTAAGCCATCCCGGTTCGGAGTGCGGTAGCCTGGCCTCCGGAAACGGGCATAGTATAGATATCGCCTAACAGGTCAAAAACTATAGTGTTACCGTCTGGGCTAACATCAAGGTTCATCCAGGTGCCTTCATCGGTTTGAAGTTGCACCTCTTTGATATTCCAGTCATCAGAATAGGGATCGTTCACATCCCATTTATCTTTTTCTTCGTCTTTTTTTTCCTGTGAGATCAGGTTGGGGGCGGCCAGAAGAAAAAGTATGACCGGAATGAAATTTTTAAGCATAGCTTGATTATTATTTGGTGCTAAAGATAAGAATACTTCGGAAAAGCGACTTGAGTTCAAAAAGTTTGTGCTTTTGGAAAGCGCAGATTTATTATTTCCCTATTTTTTTTTTAAAAGATCATGAACTATATATGATATATTAGCTTTTAGTTTAATTCTACTTGATGTTAAAATATTTCTTTCTTTCGGTTTTATTCGTAGGTATTTCCTATGGTCAAAATTATGGTAATATTCCTCCCGGCACTTTGAAGCTGAACGATAGTTTGTTTATAGATAAAACTCCTGTAACTAATGAGATGTACCTGGAATTTCTAAAGAGTAAGGACATTTTTTGGTCCATGGGGAAACATGAAGAAATTAAGACGATGTCTTCGTATGGCATCAATAGAGCAGATTTAGGGATAAATAGCAACGCCATAACAAAAACTCATTTAAAGATTTTATCGAATCTTGCAAATCAGGAAAAAGATTACTTCACCCATCCCGAGTATCGGCAATTTCCAGTATTAAATATTACAAAAGCAGAAGCTAAGGAGTTCTGTTTGTGGCGTACTGATATGGTGTTGCTATTATGGGCCATTAAATCTGAAAATAAAAAGCAGCGTACTGAATATCCCGGTGTAATCAAATACAGACTTCCTAAGGTCTCTGAATTAAACGACGCAAAATTTCATTTTTCAAAATCGGGAGATGCAATTAGGTTGAAAGGGGAGGCGCAAAAGGGACTTGAAATCATTGAAAACCCCGAAAATTTTTACTTTTATAATATCCCGGAATTCACTCAGGCGCAGAAGGTCTATGGGAATAATTCCAGAGAACAGGAGCCTATAGAAGTCCCGAATATAGACATTGGTTTTAGATGTGTATGTGAAATAATCGAGTAAATATTTTTAAAAAGGTAAATTACTCAAATCCACATTTCCGCCTGAAATGATTATCCCTACTTTTTTTCCTCTGAATTTTTCTTTTTCTCGCATTACAGCTGCTAATGCGACCGCGCTGGAAGGTTCTATAATTATCTTCATTCGTTCCCAAATAAGGCGCATAGCTGAAATAATTTCTTTCTCTTCCACTCTTATGATCTCGGAAACAAATTCCTGAATAACCGGAAAATTCTTATCGCCCAGATGAGTTTTAAGTCCGTCGGCGATTGTTTTTGTGGATTCATTGGTTTCAATTCTGCCACTTTTCAGGGAGCGGAAGGCATCATCTACAGCAAATGGTTCGGCGCCAATGCTGGCGCAATTATTTCCGAAGTAATTTACGGCAAGAGCCGTTCCTGCCAATAGGCCACCGCCTCCCACAGGAGTAATTATCAAATCCAGGTCTGGCTGTTCTTCCAGCAGTTCAATTGCGGCTGTTCCCTGCCCATAGATCACATCCAGCTGATTGGAAGGATGTAGAAATGTAGCTCCTGTTTCTTCGATGATCTTTTCAGCTGCTTCTTCCCGGTCTTTTAGAGTAGGAGGACAAATATGGATCTTGCCATCATAGTTTTTTACCGCTGCTTTTTTTACTTCAGGAGCCGAAGAAGGCATCACAATATATGCCGGAATCCCTAAACTTTTTGCTGCCAAAGAAACGGCCTGCGCGAAATTTCCCGAGGAATGGGTCACCACTCCTTTTTTGTGAGACTTTTCATCCAGGTTTAAAATGGCTGCGGTAGCACCTCTCATTTTGAAGGAGCCGGCTCGCTGAAAATTCTCACATTTAAAGAAGATCTCAGCGCCGGCAAGTTCATTTAGCAAATTGGATTTTAAAATCGGAGTGCGATGAATATGAGGTTTAATATCCTCGTGGAGCTGCTGAAATTCTTTTTTGCTAATCATTTCTGGTTTTAATAGGCAATAAAATACCGTTAGGGATGATAGAATAATCCCTAAAGTTAAAGATTCTACTACAAATGAAAAGCTCTGATTAACCTAAATCCTCGTCTTTCTTTTCTTTGTCTTCTTTCTCTTCATTTTCCTCTATCGGAATTGCCAGGAAAGGTATGTCTGCCCGCTTGAGCAATTCCAGTGAAACATTTTCAGAAAGTAGATTAAAAAGGAACCCATGTTTATGGGTGCCAACAATTAAAAGATCGGCATTGAGTTTCTTTACTTCATCAATTATTGTTTCCACAGTTGACCCTTGAATAAGCAAAGCCTCAGACTCGATATCTTGATCTACAAAAAGTTTGCTTATTTCCTGCAGCTGCCGATGTTCCTGACGGAATTCTTCAGCTTTGACATCGCGAATATACTGTGGTCCCATTTCATAACCTGTGAAATCGGGACTAGGTTCTGCTACGTGGACAACCCAGATCTTTGATCCGAATTTTCCTGCAATACTTTCAGCATAAGCCATAAGTTCTCCAATGGTATCATTGAAATCTACGGCAACCAGAATGTTTTTAAATGTATCCATATTGTTTTTATTTAATAACCTTTTTCACGCTCAACAACATTTTTTAGAGGCTCCTCTTCCATCATGCGTTCGTAATTCTCTACAATTTGAGGAACCACATATCTTGGGTGGGTAACACTGGCAATGTGAGGAGTAACAAGAACCTTGGGATGCTCCCAGAACGGATGATCCTCAGGCAGGGGTTCCTGCCAGAATACATCCAGGGCAGCTCCTGAAAGATGTCCCTGGTCTAACATTTCAATCAGGTCAAGTTCTACCAGATGTTCGCCACGGGCTACATTAATCACATAGGCACCCTTGGGTAAGTTCTGGAATAAGCCTTTATTAAGGATTTTTTCAGTTTGGGGAGTAAGAGGTAGGAGGTTTACCAGAATTTCTGATTCTTCCAGGAAGGCTTCTAATTCATTTTCTCCGGAAAAACTTTCAATATTATCTATATCCTTTGGGGTTTTTGAGAATCCATGCACATTGAAACCGTTTTTCACCAAGATCTTTGCAGTAGTAAGCCCCAGATGCCCTAGTCCCAGGATCCCTACCTTAACATCTTTATTCCTTTTGTAATTTATAGGGCTCCAGTTTTTCTCCGCTTGTTGTCGTTGATATACCGATAGATCCCGTTGGTGATCCAGAATCAGACTTAAGACAAAATTCCCCATGTCTTCTTCAAGAATTTCATCGACAACTTTTGTTATTTTTACGTTTTCAGGCAGTTCCGGATCAGAAGTTATATGGTCTACCCCGGCACCCATAGAGGCAATAACTTTTAAGTTTGGATAGTTTTTGAAAAGTCCGCGCGGATGCTTCCAGGCGAGTGCAAAATCCACTTCCTCTTTATCGTGGTCCTCGGGATATACATAAATATTTAATCCGGGATGTTGGTTTTTTAAGGCTTCAACCCAATTTTTCGGGTCTTTCCCCGGACTAACAATTAAAAATGACATTCGTTTTTCTTTAAAATGGTTAATATTTAACTAACAAAGGCGCTGTAACCGGTAATGGCACGGCCTACAATTAATGAGTTTATTTCTTTAGTGCCTTCATAGCTATAAATGGCTTCCGCATCGGCCACGAATCGGGCTACATCATATTCCAGTAAAATTCCGTTGCCGCCCATCACTTCGCGGGCACGGCCCACTACATCACGAGTGCGCATGCTACAGAAGACTTTAGCTAAAGAAGCGTGTTCATCTTGGAGCATTCCGGCATCCTGCATTTCCGAAAGTCGAAAAACCAGGGTTTGCATAGCGGTGAGGTTAGATAGCATCTCCACCAGGTGATCCTGAATAAGCTGATAAGAAGCGATTGGCCTGCCAAACTGCTCCCGTTTTCTGGTATATTTCAGGGCACTTTCGTAGGCACCACGAGCACAACCAACGGCCTGCCAGGCTACCCCGGCTCGGGTCATCCGCAGTACCTTGGCAGTATCTTTGAAACTGTCGGCCTTTTGAAGTCTATCGCTTTCAGGTACTTTACAATCGGTTAGGGTGATAAGGGCGTTCTGAACTATACGCAATGCCATTTTATCTTCCATTTTCTCGGCTTTAAAACCTGGATTTTCCTTACGTACCAGGAAGCCTTTCACCTGATTAGAATCTACGTCCCTGGCCCAGATCACGATCACGTCGGCAAAAGTGGCATTACCTATCCATTTCTTCTGTCCGTTAATAATCCAGTTTTCACCATCAAGCTTACAGGTGGTTTCCAGTCCGCCCGCTACTCCTGAACCAACATTTGGTTCGGTTAGGCCAAAGGCGCCAATCTTTTCAAGTTTTTGCATCGGAGGGAGCCATTCCTGTTTTTGAGCATCGCTTCCGCAGAGGTAAATAGAACCCATGGCCAGCCCGCTATGAACCCCAAAAAAGGTGGATATAGAAACATCTACCCGCGCAATTTCCTGGGCGATGATACCTTCCATTAAAAAAGGAAGATTGGGACAGCCGTAACCTTCATAAGGTACACCGGTTATATTGAGTTTTTTGAATTTCTCGATGATCTCGAAAGGAAATTTAGCCCGGTTCCAGTGATCGTTCACCAATGGCTTGACCTCGTCTTCCATGAAATTTCGGACCTTCATTTGAAGCTCCCGCTGTTCTTCAGTTAGTTTAAGGGCTAGATTATAAAAATCCCCATCTATGGGGGGTAAGTCGCTTTGAGCTTTCCGGCGTTTGGTTTTTAACATTTTCATCAGACCTTTGAGCTGGCGTTCATCCAGCGAGCCTAAAGCTTTCATAGCTTCCGGAAGGTCTATTTGCTGGTTGATCTTTGTCAATTGATCCATATCAACCGACTTCAGTAGCCTGAAGGTATTGCGAACTTTTTTAAAAACGGACATCTAGTGTGAGATTGGTTGGAATTTAAAATTAGGAATAATTAGGGCGTACCGCTGTTAAAGCTTTCCGAAGAAAACGTCAAAAAAAAAGGCCGCGATAAAATCACGGCCTTTCAGGTTTTTAAAAAAGGGAAATATTATAATCCGAAGGCTTCTTTTACCTTATCTACATAATCAAGTTTCTCCCAGGTGAAAAGTTCTACTTCACGGCTTACCCTGCCATTGTATGGACTCTCAAAAACTTTGGTTACAATTCTCGGTTCTTTTCCCATGTGTCCATAAGCTGCAGTTTCTCGGTAAATGGGATTGCGGAGTTTCAGGCGTTCTTCTATAGCTGCCGGGCGCATATCAAAGATCTCGGCTACTTTTTTGGCGATCTCTCCGTTTTTGAGGTCCACTTTTGAAGTACCGTAGGTATCTACAAAAATAGAAGTAGGTTCAACTACTCCAATGGCATAAGAAACCTGTACCAGGACTTCATCGGCCAAGCCTGCGGCAACTAAATTTTTGGCTATATGCCTGGCAGCGTAGGCCGCTGAACGGTCTACTTTACTTGGATCTTTTCCAGAGAATGCTCCTCCACCATGGGCACCCTTACCACCATAGGTATCAACGATGATCTTTCGGCCGGTTAGGCCAGCATCACCATGGGGGCCGCCTATTACGAATTTCCCTGTTGGGTTGATATGGTAGGTGATATCTTCATTAAAGAGTTTTTGAACATATTCAGGTAGCTGTTCTTTAACTCTGGGGATAAGGATCTGGATAATATCCTTTTTAATTTGAGCCAACATCTTTTCATCGTCCTCATCAAATTCATCGTGTTGAGTAGAAACTACAATGGAAACTATTTTCTGTGGAATATTGTCATCGCTGTATTCTATAGTCACCTGACTTTTGGAATCGGGACGCAGGTAGGTGATTTCTTTGTCTTCACGTCTAATTTTAGCCAGCTCAATAAGGATCTTGTGGGAAATATCTAAAGCCAGGGGCATATAGTTTTCGGTTTCGCTGGTTGCGTAACCAAACATCATTCCCTGGTCTCCGGCGCCCTGTTCTTCTTTTTTCTCACGGTCTACTCCCTGATTGATCTCCTGGGATTGTTCGTGTATAAGTGAAATAACTCCACAAGAATCCCCGCTAAATTTATAAGCACCTTTAGTATATCCAATATCATTAATTACGTCTCTCGCAATTGTTTGGACATCCAGGTAGGTCTCACTGCGAACCTCACCGGCAAGAACTACCTGTCCCGTGGTAACCAGGGTTTCACAGGCCACTTTTGAATCCTTATCAAAAGCCAGAAAATTATCGAGTAGGGTATCGCTTATTTGATCGGCGATCTTATCAGGGTGTCCTTCAGATACGCTTTCAGAAGTAAATAAATATGCCATATTTCTTTAAAAATTTAATAGAATTATGGGTGAGATTTGACGTAGGAAGCTAAGAGGAGTAGTATTACTGCTTTAGCATTTTTTGATACACTTTAGTGTATTCAGGGTTGCAATCAGTCAAATCCTTCCCTTTAAATTATTCGCCTACAAATGTATAAAAATAAGTGAGATTTGAAATTTCTTGAAAGAGTTAATTCTGAAATCTTTTACAGATGGAAATTTTTTAGCCAGGCTGAAGTATTGTCAACAAAGCCAAGTGGATTTTCTGATTAATTTTATTTATTTGGTTTTAAATGAATTTTTCATAAAACTTTGATAGATGTTTGGATATTAAAAAAATGAGCCCTTATCTTTGTAGCCAACAAAACAACGAAATGTATAAGTTTATTAGCAATATGATGCGTATGATGATGATGTGGAAGCTTTCCGCAGCGCGCTCTATTGCTTAAAACTGAAAAGATATTTTTGCAAAAGCCGCTGCTACCGCAGCGGTTTTTTTTTGTTGTAAAAGTTTGGTCATTTCCACGAAGGTGGAAATCAAGAAAAAAAGAATAAAAAGATAAAGGATTTCCGCTTTCGCGGGAATGAAAGAAGAAAATTATGAGTATTAACCTGTCAATAGCAAATAAAATGATAATGAACATTATGATGATGTGCATGTCTATGCGCATGAAATGCTATTGTCAGAAACGGATTTAACTTAGTTTGTTTAGAGTTCAATTCAAGTCCCCCTGGCAATAGCAAAAGCCAGGGGGACTTTTTATTTAAACCATAGTCAGTTCCGCGCAGGCGGAAATCTTTAAACTTAAAAAAAACAAATATCATGAGTACTCAAAAATTTTCAACCAACGCTTTACACGCCGGTCACGATGTAGCTTCCAACGCAGGAACTCGGGCTGTTCCTTTATATCAATCTACTTCCTATGTTTTCAAAGATTCCCAGCACGCCGCCGATCTATTTTCCCTGGCCGAGCCGGGTTTCATTTATACCAGAATCAACAATCCCACAAACGATATTCTCGAGCAGCGCCTTGCTGCCTTGGAAGGTGGGATCGCAGCCGTAGTTACAGCTTCGGGAACCGCTGCAATTAATACCACGCTTTTAACCCTGTTAAAGTCCGGTGACCATATTGTGGCCTCCAACAGTTTATACGGCGGTACTTACAACCTGCTTAGTGTGACTTTACCCAGATTGGGAATTACCACCACTTTTGTAGATCCTTCGAATCCTGAGAATTTTACCAAAGCAGCTAAAGAGAACACCCGTGCATTTTTTGTAGAATCCCTCGGAAATCCAAAACTTGATGTGTTAGATCTGAAGGCAATTTCGGCGAAAGCCAAAGAGTTTAAGGTGCCCTTTATAGTCGATAATACAGTTGCGACCCCATCCCTTTTAAAACCCATAGAACATGGAGCCGATATCGTGATCGAATCGCTCACCAAATATATTAATGGAAACGGCACCGCGCTGGGTGGGGCAATTATAGATGCAGGAAGATTCGACTGGGCAAATGGGAAGTTCCCTGAATTCACCGAACCATCTCCTGGTTATCACGGCCTTGTTTACCACGAAGCCCTGAAGGAAGCGGCCTTTATTGCCAAAGTGAGAATTGAAGGCTTGAGAGATCATGGCGCGGCTTTGAGTCCGTTTAATGCCTTACAGATCATTCAGGGGCTGGAAACTTTGGAAATACGCATCAAACAGCATAGTGAAAACGCGCTGGAACTTGCTAAATGGCTTCAGGAGCAACCGGAAGTAAAATGGGTGAATTATCCCGGGTTGGAAAGCAGTAAATATTATAAGCTTGCCCAGCAATATCTTCCGAAGGGACAAAGCGGAGTCGTAACCTTTGGAGTTGATGGCGGCTATGAATCGGCCAAAGTTGTGGCCGATGAAACCAAACTCTTTTCCCTTGTTGCTAATATTGGGGATACGAAATCATTAATTATTCACCCGGCAAGTACAACTCACCAGCAATTAAGTGTGGAGCAGCAGGCTACAACGGGGGTGACACAAGACCTCATTAGACTTTCAGTTGGGTTGGAGGATGTGGGAGACCTGAAGAAGGACCTTAAAGAAGCTTTTTCAAAAATCAAGAAAAAAGCATTGGTATAATCATTTGTTGGTTGGAAGGCGAAGGGAAAAGCATCCAGGTTAAGACTTTTCCCTCACCGTCTTTCGAAAAAATAGAAAAATATGCTTCAAGAGATCTGTATAAAAAACTTTGAAAATTCCGTTGGCGGAATTCAGGATATTCATTTATGCTTTCAGCAATTTGGACAAGCTGCCCGATTGGCTCCGGTGGTACTGATTAATCATGCACTTACGGGAAATTCCCAGATCACAGGCGAAAACGGCTGGTGGGGCGGAATTGTGGGCCCCGGGAAAACTATAGATACCGACCTGTACTCCGTTATAGCTTTTAATATTCCGGGAAATGGTTTCAGCGGAAAAAAAGAAGATCTGATAGAAAATTACAAGGATTTCAGGTTAAGGGATGTCGCTCAATTGCAGGCTTTGGCCCTGGAACAACTGAGGATCGATAATCTTTTTGCGATTATTGGTGGTTCTGTAGGCGGCGCCCTGGCCTGGGAACTTGCGGCACTTAAGCCTGGGCTGGCAGAAAATATAATACCAATTGCAACCGATTATAAAGCGACCGATTGGGTGTTGGCAAACTGTAAAGTACAGGCTCAGATCCTGAATAATTCTGCGTGCCCGGTTAAAGATGCCCGTATGCACGCCATGACCTTTTACCGCACTCCGCAATCGCTGACAAAAAAGTTTAACCGTTCAAGGGAAGAAGTGAAACCTTGTTACAAGGTTGAGGGCTGGTTGCAATACCATGGTGATAAGCTAGAGGGGCGTTTTCAACTGGCGTCATATAAATTGATGAATCACCTACTCACCACCATCGATATCAGCAACGGCAGTGGAAATTACCTGGAGGCCGCGAAGAAGATCGAAGGTGATATTCACATCATTACCGTGAATTCTGATTGGTTTTTCCTGGCAGAGGAAAACTGGGAAACTTACGTGGAACTTTCTCTGGTGAAACCAAATGTGAGAATTCACGAGATTAAATCAGTACATGGGCATGACGCTTTCTTAATTGAGAATGCACAACTCGCCCGATTTTTAAAACCTGTATTTAGAACCAACAAATTAGCAAATGAAACCAGCAAGGTGCTGGACCCAAAAATTGGCTATTTACAGTAGGATGTTTATAAGCCTGTGCTTAATTGCCAATTTGAGATTAAAATTAGTGATAAATGAAAGAAGTAAACATCATCTTGTTTGGAGTAGGTAATGTGGGTAATACACTCATTTCCCAACTTCTCGAAAATAAAGACAAATGGAAAAAGAAAAAGGGCCTTTCGGTTAAGATTCCTGTGATCGCGAATTCCCAGCGGGCAATCTTTAATCCTGAAGGGATAGATCAAGACTGGAAAGAAAAACTGAAAACCTCCTCAGAAGTTTATGATCTGGAGGATATTATTAAATTCAGTAAAGAAAATAAACTGGAAAATATTATCGCTGTAGATGCTACCGCCAGTAAGGATATTGTTCTCGAATATCCCAAACTGGTGCGAAGCGGTTTTCATCTGGTAGCGGCGAATAAGGTAGCCAATACACTTTCCGATGAGTTTTATACCGAATTAAGAAAGGAACTAGAAGTGCATAAAAAACACTTTTACTATGAAACCAATGTAGGTGCAGGTCTTCCTATTGTACAAACCGTGCAGGGCTTGCATCAGGCAGGGGAGAAAGTTACAAAAATCAGAGGGGTTTTCTCTGGTTCCCTGAGTTTTATTTTCAATAGTTTTTCTGATTCTGACTCCGATTTTTCAGAAGTGCTAAAAAAAGCCGGAGAACTTGGATACACCGAACCCGATGCCCGGGAGGATCTCTCCGGAAATGATGTGGGAAGAAAACTGCTAATTCTGGCGAGAGAACTTCAGCTGAAAAAGGAGTTTAAAGAGGTGAAGATTCAGTCGCTTATTCCGGAACAACTCAACGGGAAGACTTCCGTAGAAGAATTCAATGAAAGAATTTCAGAACTGAATGAGATCTTCGAAAAACAAAAGAAAAATCAAAAAAAAGATCATGTACTGCGTTATGTGGGAGAACTGAAAGTTGGTAGCGGCAGCCTGGAAGCCAAACTTATTTCGGCACCAAGGGAGAGTGCGCTGGGTCAGATAGAAGGCGCCGATAATATTTTCGAGATCTATACCAAATCCTATGGAAATCATCCTTTAGTAATCCAGGGAGCGGGGGCCGGAGCTGCCGTAACGGCTCGGGGAGTAGTAAGCGATGTTCTGAAGTTATCGCAAAGACTGAATAAGTAAAGAAGAGTGCCTGGAGGCTTGTATCATCCCTGGGCTGGTGAGGATTTCGGTTGGACTGGAACATCCGGAAGATATTATTACAGATATTGATCAGGCTTTAAAAAGTATTTGAAATAATTACCTAAGTGTAGCAAGTAAGAGTTGAATCGGGGATTGAAATCATTATTTCATTATCTTCGCGCTATGCTTTCCAAAAAGACTAAATACGGTATTAAGGCCTTGGTTTATATAGCTAAACGTGAGAGGGAAGATCCCATCCAAACTTCGGAGATCGCAAAAAATGAGAATATCTCCCTGAAATTTCTGGAAAGTATTTTGCTTAGCCTTCGTAAATCAGGAATTCTGGCCTCGAAAAAAGGAAAGGGTGGCGGTTACTATCTGCTTAAAGAACCCCAAGAGATTAAAATGACTTCGGTTATTAGAGTACTGGAAGGTCCTATTGCCATGGTTCCCTGCGTAAGCCTTAATTATTATGAAAAATGTGAGGATTGTCCTTATGAATCAACTTGTCCGGTACATGCGCTTATGATACAGGTTAGGGATAGTACCCTAAAAGTCTTTAGCGAAAACACTCTGGCCGATATGGTGAGCGTAAAGAAATAATGTTAAACGAAATAATTTAGCCGCTATTTAATTGGCATAACCAAAGCTTAAGTTTATTTTTGCTTTAAATCCTACTAATCTGCTAGGGTTTAAAAAAGGATTTCCGGTTTATAATGAGGCTGCGCCCAGACCACAACAATGCCAGGAATATTATAACATTTAAAGGGATAATATGAAAAAATTGACTCCAACCCAGTTAAATGAACTTAATGAGAAGTTCCAGACCTTTCAACCTTTTGAAATTATACAATGGATAATAACCAAAGCCGTAAACCCGGTGGTAACTACGAATTTCCGTCCCTATGAGGCAGCAATTCTACATGCAGTAACCCGGGTTGAGCCCAATCTAAAAGTAATTTGGTGTGACACCGGGTATAATACCCCGCAAACTTACAAACATGCTCATCAGGTAACAGAGCAGTTGAATTTAAATATAAAACTTTACATTCCGCAACAAACAGCGGCATACAGGGATGCTATTTTTGGAGGTATTCCCGAAGTTAATTCATCTCAACATGACGAATTCACAAAGCAGGTGAAACTCGAGCCTTTCCAGCGTGCTATGCAAGAGCAAAAACCAGATCTCTGGTTTACTAATTTGCGAAAAGGTCAAACTTCTTTTCGCGATAGCATAGATGTTTTAAGCTACAGTAAGGATGGCATCTTAAAGGTAAGTCCGTTTTATCATTGGAGCGATGAGCAACTTGATAGCTATCTGGAAGAGCATAATCTGTCTAACGAATTTAAATATTTTGATCCAACGAAGGTTCTGTCTAACCGCGAGTGCGGTTTACATGCCTGAAATCAATTAAAACCGCAAAGTTGTAATACTAATGTCTTCTCAGGTATTTTCAAAAATTTAAAGCTTCCGGTTTCGGGAGCTTTTTTTACATTTGCTGAAAATGCTTTGCTATGAAAATTCATCTGAAACGTATAAATAAGGACTATCGCTTTGAAACTACCAATGAAAGAGGAGATGTTGTTTACCTGGATAATAAGTCGGAAGAAAACCCTCAGGGTGCCAGCCCGATGGATCTTTTATTGCGTGGTCTTGCCGGCTGTAGCAGTATTGATGTCGTGATGATCCTTAAAAAGCAAAAGATCGAGCTCGACGATCTAGAAGTCGAGGTAGAAGGTTTCAGGGAAGGTGGTGTGCCCAATGTTTTTAAAGGAATTCACTTGCACTTCATAATGCACGGGGAGGCACCAACAGCGAAAGCTATCAGGGCGGTAGAGCTTTCCATGGAAAAATACTGTTCGGTTTCAAAAATGCTCGAAAAAGCAGCTGAAATTACCTATTCCATCACCTTAAACGGAGAAAAAATAAAATAAGCTTAAAACGAATTCAATTCTTTGGAATTCGTTTAGGTATGCCCGATATTTGTGGGCTCAAGTTCATTAGTTACACATCGTTATCAAGAAAGGTGGAGGGAATAGACCCTTTGAAACCTTGGCAACCCTCCTGTAATGGGAGAAGGTGCTAACTTCTACTTCGCTATGTCGAAGATAGATAACAAAAGATTCTTTTCCTGCTTCTTTTTTTGATATTGATTAATTACGGTTATATGTCAAAATTAGAAGAACAACTCTCAAAAAAAATACTCATTCTTGATGGTGCTATGGGCACTATGCTTCAGGAATATCAATTTTCGGAAGAAGATTTCCGCGGAAAACGCTTTGCTCAATGGACGGTTTCGCTAAAAGGGAATAATGATCTCTTGTCTCTAACTCAACCCGAAGCCATTGCGGCCATTCATCGTAAATATTTCGAAGCCGGAGCAGATATTGTGGAAACCAATACCTTTTCCGGTACTAGCATAGCCATGGCGGACTACCAGATGGAGGAGCTGGTGTATGAAATGAATTTCGAATCGGCGCGAATCGCTAAAAAGGTGGCAGAAGAAGTTACTGCTGAAAATCCGGAACAACCACGTTTTGTGGCGGGAGCAATGGGGCCTACCAACAAGACCGCCAGTATGTCGCCCGATGTTAACGATCCGGGCTTCAGGGCTATATCTTTCGAGGAACTTCGCATTGCCTACAAACAGCAGGCAAAGGCATTAATCGAAGGAGGAGTGGATATTCTACTTGTAGAAACGGTTTTTGACACCTTAAATGCCAAAGCTGCACTTTTCGCTATTGAGGAATTAAAAGAAGAGCTTGGGGTGGAAATTCCGGTAATGGTTAGTGGCACGATTACCGATGCTTCGGGTAGAACTTTGTCTGGCCAAACCGCCGAAGCATTTCTGATTTCGGTTTCGCATATTCCACTATTAAGCATCGGATTCAACTGCGCTCTTGGAGCCAAACAACTTACCCCACATTTGGAGGTGCTAAATCGTTATGCCGAATCGGGCGTTTCAGCCTACCCCAATGCCGGTTTGCCAAATGCTTTCGGGGAATATGACCAGGATGCGGAAGAAATGGCAAATCAAATAAGAGAATATTTAGAAAAAGGACTTGTAAATATCCTTGGGGGTTGCTGCGGTACCACCCCAGATCATATCAGGGCAATAGCTGAAATTGCTAAAGATTACAAGCCCAGACCAATAGAAATTTTAAAGAATCCGGAAATCGTATAAATTATGACAGATAAAAGAGCATTACGATTATCGGGGTTGGAACCTTTGATCATCACTCCCGAAAGTAATTTTGTGAATGTTGGGGAGCGAACCAATGTGGCAGGGTCCAAGAAATTCCTGCGGTTAATCAAAGAGGAAAAATTTGAGGAAGCTTTGGTAGTTGCACGTGAACAAGTGGAGAACGGGGCGCAGATCATCGATGTAAACATGGACGATGGCCTTATTGAAGGCAAAGAAGCGATGGTTAAATTCCTCAATTTAATAGTTGCTGAACCCGATATTGCCCGCGTACCCATAATGATAGATAGTTCAAAATGGGAAATCATTGAAGCCGGACTCCAGGTAGTACAGGGGAAATGTGTGGTTAATTCCATCAGTTTAAAAGAAGGGGAAGAAGAGTTTGTTGAGCACGCCAAAAAAATTAAACGTTACGGTGCGGCGGTGATCGTAATGGCCTTTGATGAGATTGGCCAGGCCGATAATTATGAACGCCGGATTGAAATCGCCAAACGCTCTTATGACCTGCTGCTTAGTAAGGTGAAATTCCCTCCTGAAGATATCATTTTCGACCTCAATATTTTCCCGGTAGGTACAGGGATGGAGGAGCATAAAAGAAATGCGATAGATTATATCGAAGCCACGCGTTGGGTGAAAGAGAATTTACCACACGTGAGTTTGAGCGGGGGAGTGAGCAATGTTTCTTTCTCCTTCCGAGGAAATAATCCTGTGCGGGAAGCCATGCACTCGGTATTTCTGTACCACGCCATCAAGGCCGGGATGAACATGGGAATTGTGAACCCGTCTTTACTGGATGTTTACGATGAAATCCCTAAAGACCTGTTGGAGCACGTGGAAGACGTGATCCTGGACAGGCGCTATGATGCTACCGAGCGTTTACTCAATTTTGCAGAGACAGTTGTAGGTTCTAAAAAAGAAAATAAAATTGATCTTTCCTGGAGAGAAAATCCGCTTCAGGAACGAATCACTCACGCCCTGGTGAAAGGGATAGATGCTTATATCCTTGAAGATATTGAGGAAGCCAGGCAACAGGCCAATCAACCCATTGAAGTAATCGAGGGGCATCTGATGATTGGGATGAACGTGGTTGGAGATCTCTTTGGAAGCGGAAAAATGTTCCTCCCGCAGGTGGTGAAATCAGCGAGGGTGATGAAAAAGGCAGTGGCGTATCTTTTACCCTTCATCGAAGCCGATTCGTCTACCAAACGCCAGTCGGCTGGAAAAATCCTTATGGCTACCGTAAAAGGTGATGTACACGATATTGGGAAAAATATCGTAAGCGTGGTGCTGGGTTGCAATAATTATGAAATAATCGACTTGGGGGTGATGGTGCCACCAGAGAAGATCATCGAAACGGCAAAGGCTGAAAATGTCGACGTGATAGGCTTAAGTGGCCTCATTACCCCGTCTTTAGACGAAATGGTATTTCTGGCAAAAGAAATGCAACGTCAGAATTTCCAGGTGCCTTTGCTCATTGGGGGCGCAACTACCTCCAAGGCCCATACCGCCGTAAAAATAGATCCGCAGTATGGAAATGCCGTGGCTCATGTTAATGATGCCTCCCGTGCGGTTACCGTAGTGGGCGATTTGCTTAAGGAAAGTACACGCCAGAGGTACATGACAGAACTCAAAGCGGAATACGATAAATTCAGAAAGAACTTCAGGAAACGAAGTAAAGTGAAGTCCTTTCTCAGTATAGAGGAAGCCAGGCAGAATAAGTTTAAAATAGACTGGGGAACATCTGAAATAATTAAACCAAAGAAAACCGGTACTCAGGTAATTGACGATTTTGATCTCAAAAAACTGGAACCTTTTATAGACTGGAGTCCGTTTTTCAGGAGTTGGGACCTGCATGGGAAATATCCGGCGATTCTGGATGATGAAAAAGTAGGGGAGCAGGCCAGGTCTTTGTTTTTTGATGCCCGAAATTTACTGGGCCGAATCTTCGATGAAAAGTTGCTTACCGCAAAAGCTGTATTTGGACTTTTTCCTGCAAACACTATTAACGAGGATGATATAGAAATTCGCTACGAAGAGAATGCTGAAGAAAAAACCATGCTTTTCAGAACGCTTCGGCAGCAATTGAAAAAGCACGGGGAGCAACCCAATTTCGCCCTGGCCGATTTCGTTGCACCTAAGGAATCAGGAATTGAAGATTTTATCGGTACTTTTTGTGTAACCACAGGTTTTGGAACTCAGGAACTGGCGAAAAAATTCGAGGAAGAGCATGACGATTATAATTCGATCATGATCAAAGCCCTTGCTGACAGGCTGGCGGAAGCTTTTGCTGAATATCTTCATAAACAGGTAAGGACTAATCATTGGGGTTACGCGCCTACAGAAGATCTGAGTAATGAAGAGTTAATCAAGGAAAGCTACAAAGGCATTCGGCCAGCGCCGGGATATCCTGCCTGCCCCGATCACCTGGAAAAGCTAAGCATCTGGGAAGTTTTGAAGGTGGAAGAAAGAATAGGGGTTAAGCTTACGGAAAGTCTGGCAATGTGGCCGGCTGCCAGCGTTAGCGGATATTATTTTGCCAATCCCGAAGCCAGGTATTTTGGTCTTGGAAAGATCAGGGAAGATCAGGTGATAGATTACGCCAAGCGGAAAGGGATTTCGGTAGAAAAGGCCGAAAAATGGTTAAACCCAAACATTGCAGATTAAAACAGTAAAAACTCCATTTCCCGAATTCATCTAAATTAATCATCCAGAGAGTCTATGAAAATAACCGAACATATAGAAAAAGCACAGGGAAGATCTTTATTTTCCTTTGAAATATTACCGCCTTTAAAGGGGCAAAACATCCAGTCTATTTACGATGGGATTGATCCATTAATGGAATTTAAGCCACCATTTATTGATGTAACCTACCATCGGGAAGAATATGTTTTTAATGACCAGGGCAACGGACTCCTTCAGAAAAAAATAGTGCGGAAAAGACCGGGCACGGTAGGGATTTGTGCGGCGATACAGAGTAAATACGGAGTAGATGCCGTGCCGCATATTCTCTGCGGAGGATTTAATAAAGAAGACACCGAGAATTTTTTGATTGACCTTGATTTCCTTGGCATTCAGAATGTGATGGCACTAAGAGGAGACGCGGTAAAAAGTGAGACTTACTTCACACCTGAGAAGGAAGGAAACCATTTTGCTAAAGAGCTTGTAGAACAAATAGATAGTATGAACCAGGGAAAATACCTCGATGAGGTTATTGAAAAAGGCCATAACACCAATTTTTGTATTGGGGTTGCCGGTTACCCGGAAAAACATATGGAGGCACCAAGTTTAGATAAAGATATACAACGCCTGAAGGAAAAAGTTGATGCAGGAGCCGAATACGTGGTTACCCAGATGTTCTTCGATAACCAGAAATACTTTGAATTTGTTGAAAAATGCAAGAGGAATGGGATTACTGTACCTATTATTCCTGGTTTAAAGCCTATTGCTACTAAAAAGCAACTGAGTTTAATTCCACATAGATTTCATGTAGATATGCCTGAAGGCCTTATTCATGAAGTAGAAAAATGCAAAGACAATAAGGAGGTTCGCCAGGTTGGGGTAGAGTGGGGGATCTACCAAAGCAAAGAATTGATAAAAGCCGGGGTGCCTGTCCTACACTATTATTCTATGGGGAAAAGCACAAATATTCAGAAAATAGGTCAGGCAGTTTTTTAAAATATTGGCATACATTTGCGGGTAATGAAGAAAATTACAGCCCTTATTTTTCTTTTTGCCTGTCTTAACCTTTTAGCACAGGAATCAGGGAAGAATCATTACTCCTTTGATGCCAGTTATTTCTATGGCTCTATTGCTGAACATAATACCGATATCGCCCATTTAATAACAGGGCATCCCACTGCTTTGATCCTTGGGGTGAATAAAAAGAGCTTCGGATTTAAGGACTGGGAGAAGCGTTACAATTATCCTGATGTAGGTGTTTCCTTTACTTACCAGGATATGAAGGAACCGGCTCTGGGGGAGAATTACGGACTTTATGCTCATATGAATTTTTATTTACTGAAGCGGAGTTTGATCTTCAGGATTGGACAAGGCTTGGCCTACGCCGGGAATCCTTATCATCCCGAT
The DNA here is from genome assembly GCF_041642575.1 of Salegentibacter sp. NCBI lineage: Bacteria > Pseudomonadati > Bacteroidota > Flavobacteriia > Flavobacteriales > Flavobacteriaceae > Salegentibacter > Salegentibacter sp. The sequence goes on from NZ_JBEPWD010000008.1 coordinate 20,237, forward strand.
GATAACTTCAGAAATAATGCCTACGGATCACGACTTCTAAGTACCACATATCTTATGGCCAATCTGAAAAAAGAAAATATCCTTAATGGATTTGGTCTGCAGGCGGGGCTATCGGTGATCCATTATTCCAACGCCGATTTTAAATCCCCGAATACCAGTACGAACACAATTGGTTTCAACCTGGGAATGAACTACGTCCTGGATCACGAAAACTTGCCGGCCTATGTTCCCAAAAATCCGAATGAGAAATACAGCGAGCCAATACATTTAAATCTTGTGCTTCGCGGTGGCGTGAATACCATGGGTGTGGTAGGTTCCAAGAAATATCCGTTTCTAACATTTTCTGCAATCGCTGATAAGGTGATAAATCATAAGAGCACATTACAGGCGGGAACCGAATTGTTTCTGTCTAAGGCAATGGCAGAGCGAATCAGGTATCAATCTATCGCATTTCCTTCCGGAGACACCAGCGGAGATGAGGACTCGAAGCGAATTGGGGTTTTTGTGGGACACCAATTGGTGTTTGATAAATTATCGGTGATCACCCATCTGGGATATTATGTTTATTATCCTTATGAACATTATGTGGGGCAGCTTTATAACAGGATCGGACTTCAGCGTAAACTCACTGAAGATTTATGGACTTCTGTAACGGTACGCTCACATTGGGCTAATGCCGAAGCGGTGGAAATTTCAATTGGATACAGATTATGAAAGGGAGGTCACTGATATTGATAATTAGCATTTTCAGTTTTCTAGGTTGTGATTCTGAGGATGCACCCGGATGCATTCAAACCGCCGGTGAGATCGTTTCTGAAGAGATTGAATTAGCAGATTTTAAGGAGATCAATGTCTTTGATGATGTGAAACTTTTTATTCAGCAGGGATCTGAACATAAGGTAGTGGTAGAAACCGGGAAAAATCTCTTAAGTGGAGTTACAGTAGAAGTGCTGGATGGCCGACTTTTTATTAGAAATGAAAAACCCTGTAATTACATTCGGGATTATGGAATTACAAAAGTAACTGTCACTACTCCGGAGCTAAGTTGGTTGCAAAACAGTAGTCATCAACCCATTGAAAGTATAGGTGTGTTGAGCTTTCCTGAGCTCTGGCTGCGATCACTCAACCAGGAAAGAGATCCTGAGGTATATACCAACGGGGATTTTATTCTGAATTTGGAGGTAAATTCGTTGCGTATCACGAATGATAATGTTTCTAATTATTTTCTCATCGGAAAAGTTGACAAGTTGAACCTTTTCTTTGCAGCAGGCGATGGCAGGCTGGAGGCAGGAGAACTGGAAGCGAAGCAGATAGATCTTATGCACCGAGGTACCAATAAACTGATTGTGAATCCGCGGGAATCCATAAGAGGAGATATTTTTGGATTTGGTGATGTGATCGCTAAAAACCGCCCGCCGGAAGTAAGTGTGAAAGAACATTACACCGGCCGACTTATATTTGAGTAAGTTCAGCGAATAAACTCTCCAGATTTTTGGTTTTTTGGTTTAGCTGAAGGGTTTTGAGGCCGTTGTCGTGGGCGAAGTCAAAGACTGCCGGGCGCATATCTTTTTTAGTGTCGAAGCTAAGCTCCCAGGCAAATCCGCCAGTGTTCCGAGCGTTTATCAAATGCGGAATTTTTTGAATTGCCACCGGTTCAATCTGATAGTCGAATTCGACGAAAATCACTTGTTCATCTTCTGAACGTAACTCGTTAAGTTTTTTATCAGCAACAATCTTTCCCTGGTTGATGATGATCACCCGGTCGCAAACCGCTTCTACTTCCTGCATGATATGAGTTGAAAGGAAAACCGTTTTGTCGCTGCCAATATTCCGGATCAGTGAACGGATTTCAACCAGTTGATTGGGATCAAGACCGGTTGTGGGCTCATCGAGAATCAAAACTTCGGGGTCGTGTAAAAGAGCATTGGCCAAACCAACTCTTTGTCGGTAGCCTTTTGAAAGCTGTTCTATTTTTTTATTGGCTTCGGGTTTTAAGCCGGTAAGAGCTATTACTTCCTCGATCCTGGTCTTATCAACTTTAAAAATCTTTGCATTGAATTCCAGGTATTCCCTAACATACATTTCAGTGTAAAGCGGATTATGTTCGGGTAAATAGCCTATTGTTTTCTGAATCTCGTGCAGATTTTCTTCTACTGAAAGCTTACTTACGAAAGCTTTGCCTTCAGAAGCAGGAAGAAAGCCGGTAAGGATCTTCATCAATGTAGATTTTCCAGCGCCATTAGGACCTAAAAACCCTACTATTTCTCCTTTTTCAATACTGAAAGAAACTCCGTCCAGGGCTTTTTGTTCGCCGTAAAATTTTGATATCCCTTCAACAGCAATAGACATATATATACTTTTTTCAAAAATAGGTAATTAATAACGAAATCAGGTCGACTCAAAGTATATGGATAGATTGCATATTTCGGAATTTCCAGGTCATGCAGGAATAGGATTTTCGGAAATTAAAATTTAAACGAAGAAATTCCAAGCAACCTCACAAAAAGCATAAAAATTTTCCTGAAATTGTTTTTCATTTTGAATTTAAATTCTACTTTAGCCCCATAGTAATTAAACAATGAATCACTTAATTAGCTGGAACGCATTCTATTTTTTTTATTTCTATTTCAGAGATAGAAACGGGAATGCTATGTAATTAAGTAAGAAATTATATAAAAAAGTCCCGATGTGAATCGGGACTTTTTTTTTATGAAAAATTTAAATGAATAAAATTATCGCAATTCAGGGAATAGAGGGTTCATTTCATCATTTGGTGGCCCAACAATATTATAACCAGGAGGTTGAGGTATTGGAATGCATGTCTTTCGCAGAAGTAACCAAAAGTCTTATAAATGACCATGCTACTGAAGGAGTGATGGCCATCGAAAATTCTATTGCGGGATCTATTCTGCCTAATTATGCCCTTATCGATGAAAACAACTTAAAGGTGGTGGGTGAGCATTATACTCCTATTGAATTGAATTTAATGGCCATTCCGGGACAAAAAATAGAGAATATCAAAAAGGTGTATTCGCATCCCATGGCCCTGCTTCAGTGTAAGGAGTTCTTTAAAAAGCATCCGCATATTAAACTTATTGAAGATGCTGATACAGCCTCAGTAGCAAAAAGGATTTCAGAAAAGGGGAGCACAAAAGTGGCGGCGGTTGCCAGCAAAGCGGCGGCTCAGTTATTTGACCTTGAGATATTGGCTGAGAGTATTCATACCAAGAAAAGCAATGCGACCCGTTTCCTGATTATCAGCACTAAAAAGAAAGAGCCTAACGGTGAAATAATAGATAAGGCATCATTGAAATTTGAACTGGAAAGCAAGCGCGGGAGCCTGGTTTCCGTCCTGAATATTCTCAGGGATTTTAACCTGGATATGACCAAAATACAAAGTATGCCCATTATCGAATTTCCGTGGAAATATTCATTTTTTATCGATGTGATCTTTGACGATTATACCGAATTTCAAAAAGCCATGGATATTCTGCAAGTGATGACCGAGCGATTAACAATTTTAGGAACCTACAAAAACAGTTTGTAATGATAGAACAGGCTAACAGGTTAGACCAGGTTAAAGAGTACTACTTCTCTACAAAATTGATGGAAGTACGGGCAATGGCCGCTGCCGGGAAGGATATTATAAATCTTGGCATCGGGAGTCCCGATCTCGCACCGCCACCAAAGGTGGTTTCGGCCTTAAATGAAGCTTTAATAAATACCGGTGCCCACCAGTATCAGCCATACAGAGGCACCGCGGATTTCAGATATGCGATTGCCGAATTTTATCAGAATCATTACGGGGTTTCCCTGGACGCCCAATCGGAGGTCCTCCCTCTAATGGGAAGTAAGGAAGGAATTTTGCATATCTCGATGGCTTTTTTAAATGAAGGAGATGAGGTGCTAATTCCAGATCCGGGTTATCCAACTTATTCTTCGGTCACTGAGCTTGTAGGTGGGAAAACTGTTTTTTACGATCTGAAAGCTGAAGAAAACTGGTTGCCGGATTTAGAGGATTTAGGCAAGAAAGATTTAAGTAAAGTGAAATTGATGTGGGTGAACTATCCGCATATGCCAACAGGGGCATCAGCTGATGAAAAACTCTTTGAGGAGCTGGTGGCGTTTGCCAGAAAACATAAAATTTTGATCGTTAATGATAACCCTTACAGTTTTATTCTGAATGATAATCCACAAAGTATATTAAAGGCTGAAGGTGCTAAGGAAGTAGTTATTGAATTGAATTCATTGAGTAAGACCTTTAATATGGCCGGATGGCGTATAGGCATGCTCTGCGGAAGCGAAAAGAATTTAAACACTGTTCTAAAAGTTAAGACCAATATGGATAGCGGAATGTTTTATCCACTTCAGGCCGGTGCGGCTGTGGCCTTACGAATGGATGGAAATTGGTTTGCAGAACAGAATGTTATCTACCAGCAACGAAAGGACAAGATTCTCGAACTGGCAGCCTCATTAGATTGCCAGGTGGAAAAAGAACAAACAGGCTTATTTCTGTGGGCAAAAGTTCCAAAGGGAACAGATTCAGAAACATTTGTAGAATTTGTATTAAAAAAATATCACATTTTTATAGCCCCGGGATTCATTTTTGGGAAGAATGGGCAGGGATATATAAGGTTCTCCCTATGTGCTCCGGAAGAAATTATTGAAAAAGCTATCAAAAGAATAAAAGAATGAAAGTTCAGATAATAGGAATAGGACTTATAGGCGGTTCATTTGCACTGGATATTAAATCGACGTTTCCGGAATCAAAGATCTTCGGCACTGATGCTGATGAAAAAAACCTGGAACAAGCCAAAGAACTTGGAATAATAGACCATCCGGCCGCAATTGAAGATGTAAAAAATGCCGACGTGGTTATAGTGGCAGTTCCGGTGGATGTTGCAACTAAATTGATAATTGAGGTTCTGGACCAGGTAGAGGAGCAGTGCCTGGTGTTTGATGCAGGTTCTACAAAATCAGGACTGTGTAAAGCCCTGGCAACTCATTCTAATAGAAGAAATTTTTTAGCTGCCCATCCTATTGCCGGAACTGAATTCTCCGGACCTGAAGCGGCAATTCCAAATCTATACCGGAATAAAACCAATATTATTTGCGAGGTTGAAAAAACCGCTTTTAAACTTCAGGAACGGGCTTTGGAAATTTTTCAGCGATTAGGAATGCGAATTAGGTATATGGACCCGGTTTCGCACGATCGTCATATCGCTTATGTATCGCATTTATCGCATATCAGCTCTTTTATGCTAGGGAAAACAGTTTTGGAAAAAGAACGCAACGAACGAGATATTTTTGATCTTGCAGGGAGTGGATTTGCTTCTACCGTGAGATTGGCCAAAAGCTCTCCGGCAATGTGGTCGCCCATTTTTCAGGAGAATAAGGAAAATGTGCTGGAAACTTTAAATGAATACATCAATAATCTTACGCATTTTAAGGAGTTACTGGAAAAAGACGATTTCCGGGAGATTTATAAGGAAATGCAGCGCACCAATCATATCAAATCAATATTAAACGGAATAAACTAATAATCAGGATTAAACTATAAGTTATGGAAAACAAGAAAGAACTAAGAAACTGGTTGGATGATTTCGGATTAGATCATCCACTGGTAATCGCCGGCCCGTGCAGCGCAGAGACTGAAGAACAGGTTTTAAAAATCGCTCACCAGTTAAAAGACACAGATGCCACGGTTTTACGCGCGGGGATTTGGAAGCCAAGAACCAGACCGGGGAACTTTGAAGGGGTAGGCTCACTTGGTTTAAAATGGCTTAAAAAAGCAAAGGAAGAAACAGGGATGTTAACTACTACCGAAGTCGCGAATTCACACCATGTGGACCTTGCGCTGGAGAACGATGTTGATATTCTTTGGATTGGTGCCAGAACAACGGTTTCGCCATTTATTGTACAGGATATCGCTGATGCACTTAAAGGAACCGATAAAACCGTTTTGGTGAAAAATCCCGTGAACCCGGACCTTTCTCTTTGGTTAGGGGCTGTGGAAAGATTTCATACTGCCGATATTAAAAATCTGGGGGTAATTCACCGTGGATTTTCAGCATATGAAAAGACCAAATATAGAAATAATCCTGAATGGCAAATTGCCATTGAGCTTCAGAATAAATTCCCGGACCTTCCGTTGATCCTGGATCCTTCACATATCGCGGGGCGCAGGGATATAATTTTCGATCTTTGTCAAACCGCTTTAGATCTTAATTACGACGGGCTAATGGTGGAAACCCATCATTCTCCCGATGATGCCTGGAGTGATGCCGCCCAACAAATTACTCCTGCAACTCTTGTTCAGATGATGAAAGATCTGAAGATCAGAAAAGAGATTTCAGAAAGCGAGGAGTTTCAGAAAAAACTAGGAAATCTGAGAGCACAAATTGATGTTGCAGATAACCAATTAATCGAATTGCTTTCCCGAAGGATGAAAATTTCCGACGAGATAGGAAAAGTGAAAAAATCACAAAATGTTTCGGTTTTACAAACCAAAAGGTGGAACGAAATCCTTGGCAACATGGTGCTTGAAGGGGAACAACACGGTTTGAGCGAAGAATTTATTCTGCGGTTGTTCAAAGCGGTTCACCAGGAATCTATCAATCACCAGGAGAAAATCATGAAATCATAAGGTTCTTGTTTTCCGTAATTTTTGGTTTAAAAGCGAGTCGTAATTGCTATTTTAGCAAAAAGGCTGTTTAGAAATTTTAATTACAATCTGTTTAAATTTCATGATCAATAAATGAAGGGAACCGTATATAAATCTACCGGGAGTTGGTATCTGGTAAAAGGTGAGGATGGTAAGCATTACGACTGTCGCATCAAGGGAAAATTCCGTTTAAAAGGAATAAAAAGCACAAACCCTGTTGCTGTTGGTGACAAAGTGGAATTTGATATTGAAGAAAAGGAAGGCGCAGAGCAGGGAGTAATTAAAAAAATCGAAAATCGTGAAAATTACATTATTCGTAAATCGGTTAACCTTTCTAAGCAAACGCATATAATTGCAGCCAATATAGATCAGGTTTTTTTACTGGTAACCTTAAACAATCCGCCAACTTTCACCACATTTATTGATCGGTTTTTGATTACTGCGGAAGCTTACGGCATTAAGGCAGTTTTGCTTTTCAATAAAGTTGATACTTACAACGAAGACGAACTTGCAGAGATAAAATACCTGGCGGCGATGTACAGGGATATAGGTTATGAATGCATTGGGATTTCAGCAAAAAGCGGGAAAAATGTTGAGAAGGTAAAGGAGATGATGCTCGGGAAAACCAGCATGTTCTCGGGACATAGCGGTACCGGAAAATCAACTTTAATAAATGCCCTGGAACCCGGATTAAACTTAAAGACCTCAGAAATTTCCGGGCAGCATAAGCAAGGGCAGCATACCACTACTTTTGCTGAAATGTTTGACCTTAGTTTTGACGCCAGAATAATTGATACTCCTGGAATCAAAGGATTTGGGGTGGTGGATATTGAGCGGGAAGAGCTGGGCAATTATTTTCCTGAATTTTTCAAAATAAAACAAGATTGTAAATTTCATAATTGTTTGCACCTGGAGGAACCACAATGTGCGGTTAAACAGGCATTAGAGGAAGGGAAAATAGCCTGGAGCAGGTATAAAAGTTATTTGCAGATTCTCCAGGGAGACGAAGATAATTACCGAACCGATATCTATAAAAAAGAATGAGAGTAGTACTCCAGCGGGTTTCAAAAGCCTCGGTAAGCACAAATCGCGAAATTAATGCGGTAATTAAAAATGGTCTTCTGATCCTGCTCGGAATTGAAAATGCTGATACTGAAGAAGATATCAAGTGGCTATGCAATAAGATCGTGAAGATGCGTATTTTTAATGATAGTGAAGGGGTTATGAATGATTCTCTTCTTGATGTAGGAGGCGACGCAATTGTTGTAAGTCAGTTTACCTTGCATGCAAGTATCAAAAAAGGAAACAGGCCCAGCTATATTCAGGCAGCGAAACCTGAAGTCGCTATTCCGTTGTACGAGAAATTTATAAAAACATTGGAAGAAAGCTTAGGAAAACCGGTGGGAACAGGAGAGTTTGGTGCCGATATGAAAGTAGAGCTAATTAATGATGGGCCGGTAACTATCTTAATGGATTCTAAAAACCGGAATTAGATCATAAAAACGATTAACATGAATATAGAAAACGCTCAAACAGCGGTAGACGATTGGATAAAGGAACATGGGGTTCGTTATTTCAACGAGCTTACCAATATGGCGCAACTCACCGAGGAGGTGGGGGAAGTAGCCCGAATAATTGCCCGTCGATATGGGGAGCAAAGCGAAAAGGAAAGCGATAAGGATAAGGACCTTGGAGAAGAACTGGCCGATGTGATGTTTGTGGTGCTTTGTCTTGCCAATCAAACGGGGGTAAATTTACAGGAAGCCTTCGATAAAAAGCTGGATATTAAAACCAAAAGGGATAAAAACCGTCATAAGAACAATAAAAAACTTCAGTAATGTCTTTTAAAAGTATAGTATCACAAAAAAGCTTTTGGAAATCGGTAATATTGTTAGGAGTTTCCTTTCTCATAATTTATAATTTTGTGAGTATGTTGTTTGAATATGGTGGATTTGAAATCACTACTTTTTTAAGGGAGCGTACCGAAGACGGGAAATTATTTAGATTTATCCTGGGGCAATTAATGGCAGCTTTAGCTTACGGTTTCATCATTGCTTTTGGGCAATTTAAAATGAAAGAAAAAGAAAATTCCCGGGATCAATAAAAATCAAAAGGAGATGAAGATCAAACTTTTTAATGAAAAAAAGCAGCTTTCGGGAGCTCTGAAGATTACCGGATCTAAAAGCGAATCCAACCGCTTACTTATTCTACAGGCTCTCTATCCATCTCTAAAGGTTGAGAATTTATCTAATAGTGACGATACCCAATATCTGAAAAAGGCCTTATCTTCCGACGAAGAGCTTGTGGATATTCATCACGCTGGCACTGCTATGCGTTTTCTAACGGCTTATTTTGCGAGCAAAGAAGGTAGAGAAGTGGTATTAACCGGAAGCCAACGCATGCAGGAGCGTCCGGTGAAATTACTGGTGGATGCCTTAAAGATTCTGGGAGCCGATATTACTTATGAAAAGAAAGAAGGTTATCCTCCCCTGCGGATAAAAGGGAAACGCCTTCTCGAAAGTGAAGTTAAAGTACAGGCAAATATCAGCAGCCAGTACATTTCGGCTTTGATGCTTATTGCACCTTCTTTGCCTAACGGATTACAAATAGATCTGGTTGGCCAGGTAACTTCAGCGCCATATATCAATATGAGCCTTGCACTGATGAAAAATACCGGGGTGAATGGAGAATTTACCAAAAATAAAATAATAATCGAACCCGCTGAAAAACTGGAGGGCAAAACCATTGCCGTAGAATCAGATTGGAGTTCAGCGTCCTATTTCTATAGTTTGGCCGCAATTAGTGAAACGGCAGAAATAAAACTCAACACCTACCGGGAAAAGAGTTTGCAGGGCGACTGCTGTATTTCTGAAATCTACCGGCAATTTGGAGTGGAAACCCGTTATGAAGCTGATGCGATAATTCTAAAAAAAACCTCTCAAAAAAAACCGAGACATCTTTCAGAAAACCTTAGGGATTCGCCCGATATAGCTCAAACAATCGCAGTTACCTGTCTTGCCCTGGGCGTGCCTTGTACTTTAAAAGGATTGCATACCCTGAAGATAAAAGAAACCGACCGCCTCTTAGCTTTAAAAACCGAAATGGAAAAGTTTGGAAGCAATGTTAAGATATCTGATGATTGCCTGGAGTTAATTCCGCAGAAGGATTTTAAAGAAAATGTTTCTGTAGCTACCTATAATGATCACCGAATGGCCATGGCCTTTGCTCCACTTGCTCTTAAAGTACCTTTTGAAATTGAGGATGCTATGGTGGTTTCAAAGTCTTATCCGGATTTTTGGAAGGATCTGGAACGTTTAGGTTTCAGCATTGAGGAGGCCTAAACCCTGCTTCCGGGAAATAAACACCTATTTACTTGACAACGCCTGTTTTGAGATTGTATATTTGCAGCTTTTAAAATCACACTTATGGGAATGAAACTTTCACACTTCAATTTTGAACTTCCGCCAGAACTTTTGGCCGAGTATCCTGCTGAGAACAGGGACGAAGCCAGGTTAATGGTTCTTAACCGGAAGGAACAAACTATTGAACACAAACAATTTAAAGACATCCTTGATTATTTTGATCCTCAGGATGTTATGGTGCTCAATAACACCAAGGTTTTTCCGGCCCGTCTTTACGGGAACAAGGAAAAAACAGGTGCAAGAATTGAAGTCTTTTTGCTTAGGGAATTAAATCCTGAAACCAAGCTTTGGGATGTGTTAGTAGATCCTGCGAGAAAAATAAGAATAGGGAATAAGCTTTATTTCGGGGAAGACGAGAGTCTGGTAGCCGAGGTTATTGATAATACTACTTCCCGCGGAAGAACCCTGAGGTTTTTATACGATGGTTCGTATGAAGATTTCAGAAAGAAACTTCAGGAACTAGGTGAGACTCCGCTTCCCAAATATATAAAAAGAGAGGTGCAACCTGAAGATCAGGAGCGTTACCAAACTATTTACGCCAAGGAGGAAGGTGCTGTTGCGGCTCCAACTGCCGGACTTCATTTTTCCAAGCATCTTTTAAAGCGCCTGGAAATTAAAGGAGTTGATTTTGCTGAAGTTACCCTTCACGTTGGTTTGGGAACTTTTAGCCCGGTTGAGGTAGAGGATCTAAGCAAACATAAAATGGATAGTGAGGAAGCTTTTATCAATAAAAAGGCCACGGATACTATCAATAAAGCAAAACTTGAGAACCGTAGGGTATGTGCCGTAGGTACTACCGTTATGCGTGTTCTGGAAAGTGCGGTTTCTTCAAACCAAACTTTAAATGAATTTGGAGGCTGGACTAATAAATTTATATTCCCTCCCTACGATTTCAGTATTGCTAACTGTATGATCACAAATTTTCATACACCCAAGTCAACCCTGCTTATGATGGTTTCGGCCTTCGCGGGACATGATTTCATGAAAAAAGCCTATGCAGAAGCAGTTAAAGAGAAATATCGATTCTATACTTACGGAGATGCAATGTTGATCATCTAGTAGGCAAAAACACCACTAAAAGCCGCAAATTTAAATTTGTGGCTTTTTTTGTTTTAAGCTGTGTTAAACACTTAAGAATCAATTAGTAAATTAATCCTTTAATTCTTCATACTTTTGCAGCGTGAAAAATAAGAAGAAAGACATACGGGCCCTAACCAAAAAGCAACTGCAGGACTTTTTTGTTGCTGAAGGCGATAAATCCTTCCGTGGAAGTCAGGTTTATGAATGGCTTTGGAATAAAGGAGCGCATAGCTTTGATGCGATGACCAATATTTCCAAGGAAACCCGTGAAATGCTGAATGAAAATTTTGTGATCAACCATATTCGGGTAGACCGCATGCAACGCAGTAGTGACGGAACCATTAAAAACGCTGTAAAGCTTCATGATCAATTAACCGTTGAATCGGTATTGATTCCTACAGCTTCCAGAACCACGGCCTGTGTTTCTTCTCAGGTTGGGTGTAGCCTGGATTGCCAATTTTGCGCTACTGCAAGATTGAAAAGAATGCGAAATCTCAATCCTGACGAGATCTATGATCAGGTTGTGGCTATAGATAATGAAAGCAGACTTTATTTTGATCGTCCCTTAAGTAATATTGTTTTTATGGGAATGGGAGAGCCTCTCATGAATTATAATAATGTGATGAAGGCGGTAGAGAAGATCACTTCTCCTGAAGGTTTGGGCATGTCGCCTAAGCGTATCACGATCTCAACTTCGGGAGTTCCTAAAATGATCAAGAAACTGGCCGATGATGAGGCTAAGATAAAACTTGCTGTTTCTTTGCATTCTGCCATAGATGAGGTACGGACTCAAATCATGCCTTTTAATGAAACCTTTCCATTAGGCGATCTTCGGGAAGCCCTGGAATATTGGTATTCAAAAACCGGGAGCCGGATCACCTATGAATATATCGTCTGGAAAGGAATTAACGATACCCGAAAGGATGCTGAAGCCCTGGTGAAGTTTTGTAAATATGTTCCCTGTAAGGTGAATTTAATAGAATACAACCCTATTGACGACGGCAATTTCCAGCAAGCCTCTGCTCAGGCTACTGAAATGTATCAACAAATGCTCGAAAAGAACCATATCACAGTAACGGTGCGCCGTTCCCGTGGAAAAGATATCGACGCTGCTTGCGGCCAACTGGCAAATAAATCGGCTTGATGCGAAAAACGAAGTCAGGACCTAAAATTCTCTTTAAATAATTATCTTTGGTCGCTTAATGAAAGTGATTTCCCAAATAAAACTACCGGTAGAGAAAGAGATGGAACTTTTTGAAAAAAAGTTCTTCGAATCTATGTCTTCTAAAGTGGCTCTTCTTAACCGCATTACTCATTATATAGTTAACCGTAAGGGTAAGCAAATGCGGCCAATGTTCGTTTTTCTGGTGGCCAAAATGGTTTCAGACGGAAGCGTTAACGAGCGTACTTACCGTGGCGCTTCGGTTATAGAATTGATACATACCGCTACCTTGGTACACGATGACGTTGTTGATGACTCGAACCGTCGGCGCGGATTCTTCAGCATAAATGCCTTGTGGAAGAACAAGATCGCTGTTTTGGTAGGGGATTATCTACTTTCCAAAGGATTGCTTTTATCTATAGATAATAATGATTTTGATCTGCTGAAGATCATTTCGGTTGCAGTTAGGGAGATGAGTGAAGGGGAATTATTGCAGATAGAAAAAGCACGTCGACTTGATATCACCGAGGCGGTTTATTATGATATTATCCGCCAGAAAACCGCTACGCTTATTGCTGCTTGTTGTAGTCTGGGAGCAGCATCGGTAAAACCAGAATCCAATGAGATAGCCAAGATGCGACGTTTTGGAGAACTTATAGGGATGGCCTTTCAGATCAAAGATGACCTTTTTGATTATGGTGATGATAAAATCGGTAAACCTACCGGAATAGACATCAAGGAGCAAAAAATGACGCTTCCTTTAATTTATGCCTTAAATAATTCTGACAAGAAGGAAAAGGCCTGGCTTATCAATTCGGTGAAAAATCACAACAAGGATAAAAAGCGGGTGAAAGAAGTTATTGAATTTGTGAAAGCCAAAGGCGGACTTGATTACGCTGAAAACAAAATGATGGAGTTCCAACGCGAGGCATTACGTATTCTGGAAGATTATCCTGATTCGACTTATAAAGATTCGCTGGAATTAATGGTGAATTATGTTATTGAACGAAAAAAATAAGTCCTCACCCCGGCCTTTCCTAAAAGAAGAGTAAACTATAATAATATAGTTTTGGCAATGTTAAGGATGGAAGTTATTCCTTAATCCATAGAATTGAATGAAAATTAAAAAACCGCATAATTTCAATATTACGCAGTTTTTGCTTTTTGAATCAGGTAAGCTTAAAAATCGTCTTCTGTCGCTTCACCGTTAATATCATCGGTTTCGTGAATTTCTTCATCGATTTCCTTTCTAACTTTTTCGGCACCTTCCTCTATCTTTTCTCCGGCTTTTCTAGCATTGTCTTCAGCGTCTTCACCAATAGCTTCAATTGCTTCCTGGGTTTTATCCTGGGTAGTTTCTCTACAGGCATTAAGTGAAAGTGCTAAAATTGACACTAAAAATAAAATTATCTTTTTCATTTGTTTTAAAATTAGGATTAATAAAAAAAAGCCACTTTCGGTTAAGAAAGCAGCTTTGGAAATACTTTAAAGTACGATATTACATGTTATCGTCTTCGTTCATTTCTTCTTCTATTTCTTGCTCTACTTCGTCAGCAGTTTCTTCAGTTTCGTAAGCGGCCTCTTCAGTAGCATCTTCTGCATCTTCACCTGCAGATTCCATAGCGTCTTCAGTTTTCTCTTCAGTAGTTTCTCTACAAGAATAGATTGAAAGGGACATAGTTGCAACAGCAAATAATAAGAATAATTTTTTCATTTTTAGATAATGTTTAATTAGTTGAAGAAGCAAATTTAAACTAATTTTTAATTTACCAATGAAATCTTTTCACTCAAATATCTCCAATTGCGTTTAGGTACGGCTGCTGATGCACTTTTCTGTTAGCCTGGGATTTGATATTTACAGAATAAAAATAATTTTTTATATGCTTTGAGGGTATATCTTCGGTCGAAATTCCTCATGATTTATTTATCAATATCTGAAGATTTTTTATCCGGATAGGTTTCAGGATTTTCTCCTGCTAATTTTGCAAAATTCCTGTATGCTTGTTTTACCCTTTCCTCAGGAGTTTGTTCAAATTCTGCTTCGGTTACCTCATATTTTTCCTGGAGGCTATCCAGCTTCGCATGCATTTCCTCCCGAATATCCACATAATCAGGATGCTTGTATATATTGTTCTCCTCGAGAGGATCTTTTTGTAGGTCGTACATTTCCCAGAAATCTATATCATCATAGAAATGCATAAGTTTATAACGTTCGGTTCGAACTCCATAATGTCTTTTCACCATATGGAATGCGGGAAAATCATAGTAGTGATAATAAATTACATTTCGGAAGTCCTCATCGCTGCTGGTTTGATTTACCAAAGGTCTAAGAGATCTTCCCTGCATTTCTTCTGGTATTTCTGCGCCGGCAAAATCCAGGAAGGTAGGAGCAAAATCAAGATTTTGAGTAAGCGCATTGATCTCGGTGCCGGCTTTAATTTCCTTTGGAAATTGCATGAGCATTGGCATGGCAAGGGATTCTTCGTACATAAACCTTTTGTCGAAAAAACCTTTTTCGCCTAAATAGAATCCCTGATCGGT